>JBOIEI010000807.1:0-5181 GCA_050741055.1 Burkholderiales bacterium
GACTAACCCGGAGGAACATCATGGCCATCGAGCTGAACCACACCATCGTGCACACGCGCGACAAGCGCGCCGCCGCTACCTTCCTCTCGGACATCCTGGGGCTGCCCGCTCCGGTCGCCTTCGGCCCTTTTCTCGGCGTGCAGACGGCCAACGGCGTAACCCTCGACTATCTCGATACCGACGAGGTCGTCCTGACCGAGCACTATGCCTTTCTCGTGAGCGAAACCGAGTTCGACCAGATCTTCGGGCGAATTCGCGCACGCGGGCTCGCCCACTGGGCCGATCCGGGCCGCACCCGGCGCGGCGAGATCAATACGCGCGATGGGGGGCGGGGAGTCTACTTCGAGGAGCCGAGCGGACACCTGCTGGAGATTCTCACGCGGCCGTACGGAAGCGGCGCTTGAACGCATGCGTGCGCCGGCGCACGCAGCCTTGCCCGGCGCGCGGTTACGGGTGACACGGCCGATCACGGCCTAGGCTGTCCGCGAGGTGCGCAGGCTCTTTCGCGCGCGCTTGCGCGCCTTCGCTTCACCGTACTTCATCCCTTCGAGCTTGAGCCCGTCGGGATCGAGAAAGAACACGGCGTAGTAGTCCTCATAGTACTCGCCGGCAGAATCGACGACGGGGGCGCCGAGCTTGCGCACGAACGCTTCCAGCGTGTCGACGTCACGCCGGCTGCGCAGTTCGAACGCGTAGTGATGCAAGCCGACCTCGCCGATACGGTGCTTTCGCTTGCGCCCTGCCGTATCCGCCCGGCCGACCCACACGCGCGTGCGACCGTTGGTCCAGCCGATCGCGTCATCGTATTCGTCCAGGACCTTGAAGCCCATGAACGGCAGCAGAGCGCCGTAGAATGCCTTCGAGCGTTCGAAGTCGCTCACCCGCAGCGAGATGTGGTCGATGCCGACGACGCGTACCATGGTGCGCCCGGTTGGCGTGATGTCACGAGCCTGCGCGGCCCGGCGAACAACGTGACCTCGGGACAAGACCCGAGTGCGAAGCCTAGACGATGTTCAGATGCTCGATTCCCGACATGATGTCGCGGCTCTTCGATTCCTGACCCTGCAGCTTGATCATGAGGCGAAGCTCGTTGACGCTGTCGGCGTTGCGCAGCGCGTCTTCGTAGTTGATCGAACCGTTCTCGTACAGCTCGAACAGGTGCTGGTCGAAGGTCTGCATGCCGAGCTCGCGCGACTTCGCCATGATGGACTTGATCTCGTGCACCTCGCCCTTGAAGACGAGGTCGGAAATGAGGGGCGAGTTGAGCAGGATTTCGACCGCCGCCGCGCGCCCCTTGCCTTCCTTCTTCGGGATCAGGCGCTGCGACACGATGGCGCGGATGTTGAGGGACAAGTCCATCAGCAGCTGCGAGCGGCGCTCTTCGGGGAAGAAGTTGATCACGCGATCCAGCGCCTGATTGGCGCTGTTGGCGTGCAAGGTGCCCATGCACAAGTGCCCGGTCTCGGCGAACGCGATCGCGTGATCCATCGTTTCGCGATCGCGGATTTCGCCGATCAGGATGACATCCGGCGCCTGGCGCAGGGTGTTCTTGAGCGCCGTGTGCCACGATTCGGTATCCACGCCCACTTCACGCTGCGTGATGACGCAGCCTCGGTGCTCGTGCACGTACTCGATCGGATCTTCGATCGTGACGATGTGGCCGTGGCTGTTCTCGTTGCGATAGCCGATCAGCGCGGCCATCGAGGTCGACTTGCCCGAACCGGTGCCGCCGACGAAAAGCACGATGCCGCGCTTGCTCATGACGACGTCCTTGAGCACGACCGGCAGGCCCAGCTCATCGAACTTCGGGATGTCCGTCGTGATGGTCCGGAACACCATGCCCACGCGCGCCTGCTGCACGAACGCGTTGACGCGAAAGCGACCGATGCCAGCCGGGCTCACGGCGAAGTTGCACTCCTTGGTCGCCTCGAACTCCTCGGCCTGCTTGTCGTTCATCACCGAGCGCGCGAGCTCCATCGTGTGCTGCGGCGTGAGCGTCTGGTTGGACACGGGCGTCACCCGTCCGTCGATCTTCAGCGCAGGCGGAAAGCCGGCGGTGATGAACAGATCCGAAGCCCTCTTCGCCACCATGGCGCGCAGAAGGTCGTAGATGAATTTCATTGCCTGGTCGCGTTCCATGCGCCGCTCCTGTCGAGAATGGGTGCGGGACTCGCTGTCCCGTTCGAGTAAGGCGTTACGCGCCCGGGAAGAGATCCTTGTTCACCGCGCGGTTGCGGGCCTCGGCGGCCGACACGAGATTGCGCCGCACGATCTCCTGCAGGTTCTGGTCCAGCGTCTGCATGCCGAACGATTGTCCGGTCTGGATCGCGGAATACATCTGCGCGATCTTGTTCTCGCGGATCAGGTTACGGATGGCCGGAGTGCCGATCATGATCTCGTGCGCAGCCGTGCGCCCGGTGCCGTCCTTGGTCTTGAGCAGCGTCTGCGAGATCACCGCGCGCAACGATTCGGAAAGCATCGCACGCACCATCTCTTTTTCTTCCGCCGGGAACACGTCGATGATCCGGTCGACCGTCTTGGCGGCCGAGCTGGTGTGCAAGGTGCCGAACACCAGGTGACCCGTTTCGGCCGCGGTCATCGCCAGGCGGATCGTTTCCAGGTCGCGCATTTCGCCGACCAGGATCACGTCCGGATCTTCCCGCAGCGCGGAGCGCAAGGCGTTGGAGAAGGAGAGCGTGTGCGGCCCGTCCTCACGCTGATTGATCAGGCACTTCTTGCTCTCGTGCACGAATTCGATTGGATCCTCGACGGTGAGGATGTGGCCGTATTCGTTCTCGTTGATGTAGTTGACCATGGCCGCGAGCGTGGTCGACTTGCCCGACCCGGTAGGTCCGGTCACCAGCACCAGGCCGCGCGGCTGATCGGAAATGTCCTGGAAGATCTTGGGCGCCTTCAGGTCTTCGAGCGTCAGCACCTTCGACGGAATGGTTCGGAACACCGCGCCGGCGCCGCGGTGCTGCACGAAGGCGTTGACGCGGAAACGGGCGAGGTTCGGAATGGCGAAAGAGAAATCGCACTCGAGATTCTCTTCGTAGAACTTGCGCTGCCCGTCGTTCATGATGTCGTACACCATGGCGTGTACGTCCTTGTGCTCCATCGCCGGCAGGTTGATGCGGCGGATGTCGCCGTGCACCCGGATCATGGGCGGCAATCCGGACGACAGGTGCAGGTCGGAGGCTTTGTTCTTGACGACGAAGGCGAGCAGCTCGGAGATGTCCATTTATAATTCCTCAACCCAGGCCGGCGATTAATCGCCGAAGAACCTTTGGGTTATCGGCCTTTTGGAAAAAATTATGAGCCCAATCGGCAGCAACTTGCAAGCCGTGTTGCGGCGCATCGAAGCGGCCGCCCGAGCCGCCGGCCGCCGGCCCGACGAGATCCGGCTGCTGGCGGTGAGCAAAACCTGGCCGGCCGGGGATATCGAGGCGGCATGCCGGGCGGGTCAGCGCGCATTCGGCGAAAGCCAGCAGCAGGAGGCCTCGGCCAAGGTCGCGGCGCTCGCTCACTTGCCGCTGGAATGGCATTTCATCGGTCCTATCCAAAGCAACAAGACGCGTCCCATCGCCGAGCAATTCGCCTGGGTCCATTCCCTGGATCGTGAAAAGGTTGCCCGCCGTCTGTCCGAACAGCGCCCGGCGGCGTTGGAACCGTTGATGGTTTGTATCCAGGTCAACGTCAGCGGCGAAGCGAGCAAGAGCGGCGTGCCGCCGCAAACCGCCGCGGCGCTCGCGCGGCAGGTCGCGAGCCTGCCCAACATCCGGTTGCGAGGACTGATGGCCATTCCGGCTCCCGCCCCCGACGGCGAACGCCAGCGAGCCCAGTTCCGTGAGTTGCGCGCACTATATGACGCCCTGCGCGCCCAGGGCATCGATCTCGACACGCTTTCCATGGGCATGTCGGACGATCTGGAAGCGGCCATCCTGGAAGGCTCCACCCTGGTGCGCGTGGGCAGCGCGATATTCGGCCGCCGCGCGGCGAGCGTCAGCACGATCGCATAGCCCATCACCGGGCGGGCCGCCGCATCGCCCGTGTATGATTCTTCCCGGCGGCAAATCGCCCTCAACGAAGAGGAAGAGCAGCATGCGTGTCACACATTTGACAGCAATCGCAGCCGTCGGCATGGCGGCCTGCGCAACGGCACAGGCCCAGAGCTATCCGACGCGGCCGGTGCGCATCATGGTCGGATACGCGCCCGGTGGCGGGGTCGACGTGGCCGCCCGGATCGTGGCCCAAGGGCTCACGGAAGTGTGGGGCAATCAGGCCGCGGTGGTGGACAACCGCCCGGGCGCGGCAGGCGCCATCGCGACCGAGCTCACCGCGAAGGCGGCCCCCGACGGCCATACGCTCATGCTGTGCCAGATCGCCTCGCATGCGATCACGCCGGCGCGGTCGAAGAAGCCGAAGTACGATCACATCAAGGATTTCAGCTTCGTGTCCATGGTCGGCACCACGCCCAATGTCATCGCGACCCATCCTTCGATGGCGATGAAAGGCTTGAAGGATGTCATCGCCTACGCGAAGAAGAATCCCGGCAAGCTCAATTACGGCTCTTCCGGCGTGGGCGCTTCGCCCAATCTCTCCATGGAGCTCTTCAAGCTGGAAGCCGGCATCGACATCCAGCACGTTCCCTACAAGGGGGCCGCGCTGGCGATGGCCGATGTGATGAGCGGCCACATGGAGTTGATGATCGGCAATCTGCCGGGCCCCTATCCCATGATCGTCGCCGGCAAGCTGCGCGGGCTCGCCGTTACTTCGGCAGAACGCAGCCCGCGCGTGCCCGACATTCCGACGGTGGCGGAGCAAGGCGTGAAGGGCTTCGATGTTTCATCCTGGTACGGCATCTGCACACAGTCCGGCGTGCCGAAGCCCGTATTCGACAAGTTGCGCGCCGATCTGCTCAAGGCGCTCGACCAGGCCGAAGTGAAAAAGCGCCTCACCGATCAGGGCGTGGCCGTGAAAGCGTCGACTCCGGAAGAGTTCCTGGCGCACGTGAAAGCCGAGACGGCGCGCTGGACGCGCGTCGTGCGCGCGGCCAACATTCCGTCCCAGTGAGGCATAAGCCGGCACGAAAGGAGCACACCATGCAGGCACAGGCGGCGGTGATGCGGGAACCGCACGGGCGCTGGTCGATGGAAACGGTGACGGTCGCGGAGCCGGGGC
>JBOIEI010000808.1:0-1793 GCA_050741055.1 Burkholderiales bacterium
CTCAGTTCGAATTCCAGCCCCCGCCCAGCGCCCGCACCAGCGCAACGGTGGTCTGATACTGCGCCGAACGCACCTGCAGCGCCTGGCGCCGGTTGCGCAGCTCGCTGCGCTGCGCATCCAGCAAGTCGAGCTGGCTGACATAGCCGTTGCGATAGCGCACGTCCGACAGCGACGTGGCACGAGACGCCGAGTCGACCGCGACACGCTGCACGTCGGCCTGCTCGGAGAGCAGTCGCAGTGCCGCGAGTTGGTCCTCGACATCCTTGAACGCCAACAGGATCTGTTCGCGATAGCGCGACACGGCAGCGTCGAATTCGGCGCCGGCCCGGTCGATACCGGCCTGACGCCGGCCACCGTCGAACACAGGCAGCGACAGGAACGCGCCGATCAGCCAGCTGCGGGCGGACCACTTGAAGAGATCCGAAAGCTCGCCGGAAGCAAGCCCTCCCGAGGCAGTGAGCGTGACATTGGGAAACCACGCGGCCTGCGCAACGCCGACGCGCTGCTGGGCGGCAAGCATTTCGTTCTGGGCCGACGACACGTCGGGTCTGCGCGCCAGCACCGTGCCGGGGATGCCCGCGGGAATCACCGGCAGAGCCGTGTTCCAGTCGCCCGTGCCCAGATCGAACTCCGACGGCGTCTCGCCGACGAGCACCGCCAGAGCATGCTCGAGCTGGGTGCGGCGGCGCGTGAGCGCCAGTGCCTCCGATTCGGTCTCGGCCACCTCGACAGTTGCGCGCGCCACATCGAGCTCGGCGACGTCGCCTGCACGCCAGCGGCGCTCAGTCAGCTCCTGCGTCGCGCGATAGGCCGCGACGGTGCTTTGCACGAGCGCGATCTCGGCGTCGAGCGCTCGCATGGCGAGATAGGTTTGCGCGACTTCCGATTGCACCAGCAACCGCGTGCTCAGGAACAACCCCTCGCGCGCCCGCGCATCCAGCGCCGCGGCATCGGTGGCTCGCTCAAGGCGTTCGAACAGATCGACTTCGTAGGCGAAATCCGCTCCGGCCTCGAAAATGTTGCGCGCGGGCCCGGGGTTGCCGGCGGCCAAACCGCGTTGACGCGCCGCGGTCGCGCCTACCGCGACCTGCGGATAGCGATCGGCATCGGTCGCGCGCACGAGGGCGCGCGCCTGGGCAAGCCGCGCCGCCGCGGTCTTGATACTGGCGTTGCTGCGGTTGGCGCGTGCGACCAGATCATCCAGCACCGGATCGGCGAACGCCCGCCACCATTCGCCGCGCGGTTGGGCATTGGCCGGGGGCGCAACCGTCCAACGGCCGTCGCCTTCCTTGAATGCCGCCGGAACCACGGGCAGTGACTGTGGATCGACCTGCGGAAGCTGCGTAGCGCAACCCGCCAGCAGCATGACAAGCACAAAGGCAACTTTCATGGCAGTTCCTTCATCGGCAGGGGCTTCAACGCACCGCCCCCATGCACGGCGTCCGGTATCTCGCCGTGACGCTTGAGCGGGCGGTTGCCGGTGAGCGCCCGCAGCAGCACGTAGAACACGGGCGTGAGAAAGATGCCGAAGGCGGTTACGCCGATCATGCCGGCGAACACCGCAATGCCCATGGCCTGGCGCATCTCGGCGCCCGCGCCCACCGAGAAGGCGAGCGGCAACACGCCCATGATGAACGCGATCGAGGTCATCAGGATCGGCCGCAGCCGCAGCCGGCTCGCTTCCATCGCGGCCTGCACGGGGTTGCGCCCGGCGAATTCCAGCTCGCGCGCGAATTCGACGATGAGGATCGCGTTCTTCGCCGCCAGCCCCACCAGCACCATGAACCCGATCT
>JBOIEI010000809.1:0-7878 GCA_050741055.1 Burkholderiales bacterium
GCCTAATGCGGCCTGAACCGCAGGCAAGGCACTGCTAACTTCCAGCCTGACCTCTGCCCCCGACACATGCAACCGAACCCGACACGTGCCGCCCTCGGTTCCCGGCGAATGCGCGACGCGACACGCCAGCCCACTGTGACCGCGGCCTTTCCAATCGTGGAACACCTGGTTCCGGATCGCAGGAAACGGCTGCTCGCGACCCGCGTCGCGGCGCGCGCCAATGCACGCCATACCGGTGCATTGGTCACGCTTGCAGCGCTCGAAGGCTCGCGCGGCCGCTTCGACGAAGTGGAGCGGCTGTGCCGCTGCGCGCTCGCCCTCGTGCCCGGACTGCGATCTGCGCGATGCAATCTGGCACTCGCATTGCTGGAAATGGGGCGGCACGAGGAAGCCGAGCGCATGCTGGATGCGATGCTGGCGGCCGACTATGCCGACGCCGAAGCGCACTGGTTGCGCGCCGCTTCACGCCTTGCGCGCGGCACATTGAGCTGCGGCTGGGCCGAGTTCGATTGGCGCTGGCGGCTGCCGAACGCTCCCTTGCCTGAAGTCCCGGTCGCCCGCGAATGGAGCAACACGCCCGTGCGCGGACGACACCTGTGGCTATGGCCCGAGCCGCGGCTGCACGACCAGGTCGTCTTTCTTTCGATGCTGCCCGATCTGCTGGCGCGCCAGGCCGATCTCACCGTGGAATGCGATCCGCGACTGATCGCGCTGTTACGCCGATCGTTCCCCGCTGTGCGCTTCGTCGCCGATCGCGCCGAAGATTCGAGAGCGTGCGACTTCCAGCTTCCGTTCGGCAGCCTTGCGCGCGTGTTGCGTCCCGATATCGCGGCCTTCCCCAAGCGTACCGGCTACATCGTTGCGGATACCGAGGAGCAGATGCGCTGGCGGGCATGGCTCAACGGCCTCGGCGGCGGGCTCAAGGTGGGAATCGTTTTTCGCAGCGACGATCCGAACGCGCAGTCGGGCCCTCATTGCCCGCGCGCCAGGCAATGGCTGCCGCTGCTGCGTCGCGACCGCGTTCATTTCATCTGCCTGCAGGCCGACGCGTGCTCGGCGCGAGTCGACGAGTCGGTGGCGGGCACAAACGTGTGGTTGCATCACCCGCCCGGGCTCGATCGCAGCGAAGATCTGGACGCACTGTGCGCATTGACCACCACCCTCGACCTCGTCATTGCCGTTCCATCGGCTGCCAGCGCTATCGCAGGCGCCGCCGGCGTTCCGACCTGGCAGCTCAACTCGGGCATCGACTGGCACGGGCTCAACCAGCCCTATTCGCCCTGGCAGCCCAGCGTGCGCCGCTTCTACAAACCGTGGGACCGCAGTTGGGATGAGGAGCTGCAGCGCGTGGCAGCCGAGCTGGACCGCGTCGCCGCCCGGCCGAGCGCTGCGCGCAGCCGTCAGCACGCCTGATTTGCGCCACTCCCCGCGAATGCTGTAGCCAGCGTTCAATCGCATCCCAGGATTGCCGTTTTCGCGGCAATGACGTTGTTCAGCACGTTCTTTAAAACGCCAGCGAGACTTCCACACCGAGCAGGTAGTTGCGTCCCGGCGCGGGCTCGTAGAAGCGACGGTTACCGTCGGCGACGATGACCGAGCCGGCATAGCGCCGGTCGGTGATGTTGTCGACCCGAACGAACCCGTTCAAGCGCCATTGCCTGCCTCGCTGCTCGAAGCCCAACCGCGCGGAGGCCACCGCATGGCTCGCAGCGAATTCGCTGTTGCGATCATCGACCGCCACGCGGCCGACCCGGCGCCCTTCTACGCCGACGTAAAAGCCGCTCACGGCGTGGCGCCAGATCAGATCGGCATAGAGCGTGCTCGCAGCCACACCGGGCAGGCGGTTGCCGGCCGGGATGACGACCGGCGGCGTGCCCGAAGTAAACGCATCGCGGTAATGCGCATCGATCCAGCTCCAGGCCACATAAGCCTCGATGCCGTTGTCGTAGACCGCCTCCCACGAAGCCTCTACACCCTGCCGGCGCGTGCGGCCCGCGTTCTTGAAGTCGGTACGCCCGCCCGAGGCCGCATTGACGACGATTTCGTCGCGCGTGTCGATCTCGAATACGGTCAGCCGCAGCCGCTGCCCGGAGATGAGGTTCGCCTTGACGCCGGCTTCGATCTGCTTGGAGCGGCTCGGCTCGAGACCGAAATTGAGCCCGCTGGTCCGATCGGGGCGATACGACAGCTCGGCGAGTGTCGGCGTCTCGAAACCGCGCCCCGCCGCCGCGTACAAGTGCACCTGCTCGCTCAGCTTGTACAGCAGGCCCAGCGCCGTGCTGTTCCCCGAATGGCTGACCGCGCCGCTGTCGTTGGGGTTGCCGGGGGTGATGAAGTGGTCGCGCGATTCGAACCGGATGCGGCTCGTACGCGCGCCCCCAGTGAGCACCCAGTGCGGCGCGAAGGCCCATTCGCCGATCGCGAAGAAGTCGGTGCTCGATACGCGATCGTCCTGATCGCGCTTGAGCGCCCCGCGCGTACCGAAGTTGTTGATGAAACCCTTGCGGCGCTCGTCCATGCGCTGGTACTCGACCCCGCCAGTGAGCTTGATCGGGCCGGCCGCGGTTTGCCGCGACGCGGTGTAGCGCAAGCTGCCGCCGCCGAAGGCGCGATCGAGATCCACCACCCCGCCGCCGGAGGTCGGCGCGAGCTGTGGGCCGAGCGGAATCGAAAGATACTGCACCACGTCGCGCCCGCCGCCATAGACCGAAGCGCGCAGCACGTCGCCGCCGCCGACCGGATGCTCGTACACGAGCCCGCCCTGGCGATGCTCGATGCTCTTGCGTGTGTTGAAAAGGATCGCGGCCGGATCGGCCTGGCGCGGGTTCGCTTCCATTTGCGCGCGCCGCAATCCGAGCGGGTCCTGGGTGGCGGGCTGCTCCAGCGCATTGACGAGAGCGGTCAAGGTGGCGCCGGTGGCAAAGGCGATGCGGAACTTGGCATTGAGATGATCGCGCCGCGCCGCGCTATGGTCTCGATAGCCGTCGGTCTCGAAGCGCGAAGCGTCGACCAGGTAATTGAGCGCACCCGCCGTGCCGCCGAAATTGAGACCCGCGCGATACGTATCGTAGCTGCCGAAACTCGCGCTCGGTCGCAGAGTCGGCCGTTCCGGGCCATCCTCGGTGAAAGTCTGGATGAGCCCGCCGGAGGCATTGCCGTAGAGCGATGCGAACGGGCCGCGCAGCACCTCGATGCGGCTCGCCGAGCTCAGGCTGAAGGTGGCGCTCTGGCCTTGTCCGTCCGGCATCGTCGCCGGGATCCCGTCGGCAACCAGGCGCACGCCGCGCACGCCGAACGCCGCGCGGGCGCCGAAGCCGCGCGAGGACACCTGCAGATCTTGCGCGTAGTTTTGCCGGTTCTGAACGACGATGCCCGGAACGCGATTGAGCGACTCCGACAGGTTGACCTGGGCGTTGCCTTCGCGCACCGCGCGCGCGTCGACGCTGTCGATTGCAACCGGCAAGTCGAACTCGCGCGCCTCGTCGCGCGTCGCGCTGACCACCACCTCCGGTCCCAGCGCGCGAGCCGAATCGCTGGCCGCCGCCTGGGCGGCGGCATCCAGCGGCATCGCGGCAGCCAAGACCATCCACCCAGTCGTCGCACGCATCGATCGCTCACCCCGGTCGGAAACCACGGTATCGCAATGGCGTGTTCCGAGCGGCTGCGGCGCGCCGGCTGGCTGCGCTGCCCGCTTGGAGGAACCGCGGCGATTATAGACAGCATCGGTAACAGGCACGCGCTCCGCTGCTTTCCCAATCGCCATCATCGTGTCGGGCAAGAGCGAGGACCATGCGCGCTTGTGAGACTGCCGGATGGCCGCACGGGTCACGCGCCCACGCCCGGCAAATCAGCACGCGGACGCCTGCTCCCCGGCAGGCGCATGCTAGAATTCTTGTCTCTGCAGCTGCCTCGTTTTCGCCTGCCATCGCCCGTGATCGCACTCACCATCAATGGCGAACCGCGCCGCTTCGATGCCCCGCTCAAGGTCGATGCCTTGCTCGGCGTGCTGGAGCTGACCGGCAAGCGTGTCGCCCTGGAACGCAACGGCGACATCGTCCCGCGCAGCCGCTTTGGCGAGCAATGGCTCGCGGACGGCGACCGGATCGAGATCGTGGTAGCGGTCGGAGGCGGCTGATGACCGCGACCGCAACAGGCCGGAGTATTCGAACATGACCCCGCAGGACAGAATGGATTCGCTCGCACTGGCCGGGCGCACCTTCCGCTCCCGGTTGCTGGTCGGAACGGGAAAGTACAAGGACTTCGCGCAGACGCGCGCTGCCGTGGACGCGAGTGGCGCCGAGATTGTCACCGTGGCCATCCGCCGCACCAACATCGGCCAGAACGCCAACGAGCCGAGCCTGCTCGAATTCCTCCCGCCCAGCCGGTTCACGATCCTGCCCAATACGGCGGGCTGCTACACGGCCGACGATGCCGTGCGCACCTTGCGCCTCGCACGCGAGCTGCTCGACGGCCACGAGCTGGTGAAGCTGGAAGTGCTCGGCGATCCGGCTACGCTCTTTCCCAACATGGTGGAAACGCTGCAGGCCGCTAGAGTCCTGGTGAAGGACGGTTTCAAGGTCATGGTCTACTGCAGCGATGATCCGATCCTGGCCAAGCGGCTGGAGGAGATCGGCTGCTGTGCCGTCATGCCGCTCGCATCGCTGATCGGTTCCGGCATGGGCATCCTCAATCCGTGGAACCTGCAGATCATCATTGCCAACGCCAAGGTGCCCGTGCTGGTCGATGCCGGCGTCGGCACGGCCTCGGACGCCGCCATTGCCATGGAGCTCGGCTGCGACGGCGTGCTCATGAACACGGCGATCGCGGGCGCGTCCGATCCGGTGTTGATGGCAAGCGCCATGCGCAAGGCGGTCGAAGCCGGTCGCGAAGCGTTCCTCGCCGGTCGCATGCCGAAGAAGCCCTACTCCGCGGCGCCCAGCTCGCCCACCACCGGCCTCATCGGCAAAGCATGACATGCTGAAGGGCTGAAGCAAGCAGCCGCTTTTCCACGCCCGCGCCGCAGGCCGGAACCGTCTCGTCTGCGGCGTTCTCTCACCTCCGCCCGCCTTCACGCCGCACGCACGGCTGCGCCCATGAACGAGCAGCGTTCCATTCGAAGCTACGTGCTGCGACAGGGTCGGATCACGGCTGCGCAGCGCGCCGCACACGAACGCCTGCTGCCGCGCTACGGCTTGCCTTACAGTCGCGCGCCGCTCGATTTCGTCCGCGTCTTCGGGCGCAGCGCGCCGGTCGTGCTGGAAATCGGATTCGGCATGGGGGAGACAAGCGCCGAGATCGCGGCTTCGGACCCGCAGATCGATTATCTCGGCGTGGAAGTGCACGCCCCCGGGGTCGGCAGCCTGCTGCGCATGATCGAGGCGCGAGAGCTCACGAACCTGCGCATCGTTCAGCACGATGCCGCCGAGGTGGTGGAGCACATGATCGCGGCCGCGTCCTTGAGCGGCATCCACATCTTCTTCCCCGACCCGTGGCCGAAGAAGCGCCACCACAAGCGGCGTCTGTTGCAAGTAAGCTTCGCGCGACTGCTGGCGACGCGGCTGCGCCCCGGTGGCTATCTTCATGTCGCCACCGATTGGGAAGACTATGCCGGGTGGATTGTGGATGTACTCGACCAGACCGAGCTCGAAAACAGCGCCGAGCGCTACGCGCCGCGCCCGACCTATCGTCCGTTGACCAAGTTCGAGCGCCGCGGGCTCGCGCTCGGGCACGCGGTGCGCGACATTGTCTTTCGCCGCCCGCCGTAGAGCTTGCTTCGCGAGCCTGACGCGAGCACGGCTGCCAAGTCGCCGGTCCCTCGAAAGGGGCGTGGGTGCGCGAGCCGATCAGCGGATAGAAGCGCTCGGCTGCGGCACCGCCCAGCGGATTCAGGCCCGACCCTGGTCCGAGGCGACCACTTCGGGCAGGAAGCGCTGCAGCAGATCGTTGAGGAAGCGCCGGCCGCGCGCGCTCGGCCGCAGCGCGAGATGATCGCGCTCGATGAGGCCGTCACGCTCCGCCGCATCCAGAAGGCTCAGGACCGGCGTGAGCGGCAAGCCCGTGCGCTCCTCGTACAACCGCAGCGCGAAGCCGTCCGTCATGCGCAACGCATTCATCATGAACTCGAACGGCAGATCGCGCGCCGGCACTTCGTGCGCTTCCTGGACCGCGCCCTCGGCTGCCTGCGCCATGTACTGGCGCGGGTGCTTATGCTTCATTTCGCGCACGATCCGGTCGGGAAACGAGATCTTGCTGTGCGCGCCGGCACCGATGCCGAGGTAGTCGCCGAAGCGCCAGTAGTTGAGATTGTGCGCGCAGCGAAACCCCGGGCGGGCGAAGGCGGACGTTTCGTAGTGCTCGTAGCCGGCCTGTGCCAGACGCACCTCGATCGCGTCCTGCATCTCGGCGGCGGCATCGTCGTCCGGCACCGGCGGCGGGAAGCGGTGAAATAGCGTGTTGGGCTCGATGGTGAGGTGATACGCGGAAAGGTGGGTGGGGCCGATCGCTACTGCCGTTTCAATGTCGGCAAGCGCATTGGCCGAAGTTTGGCTGGGCAGTGCATACATGAGGTCGATGTTCACGTTGGCAAAGTGGCGCTGCGCCAGTTCGATCGCCTGGCGCGCTTGGGCGCCATCGTGAATGCGCCCGAGCGCCGCCAAGTTCGCGTCATCGAAGCTTTGCACGCCGATCGACAACCGGTTCACGCCCGCCGCGCGGTAACCCTCGAAGTGTCCGGCGTCAGCCGTTCCAGGATTGGCCTCGAGCGTGATCTCGGCGGCCGCGTCGAGGCGTACGCGCGCACGAACCGCTTGCAGTACGGCATCGATCGCCTGTGGCGAAAACAGGCTCGGCGTGCCGCCGCCGAAAAAGATCGTGTAGACGGGCCGGCCCCAAATGCGGGGAAGGAACTGCTCCAGGTCCGCGGTCAGCGCATCCACGTACTCGCGCTCGGGCAACGCCGCGCGCAGCTCGTGCGAGTTGAAATCGCAGTAGGGACACTTGCGCACGCACCAGGGTATGTGGATATAGAGCGAGAGCGGCGGCAACGATGCAAACCGCGGCCCATGCGCCATGCGCTGGCCGCTTGAAGCCGCGTTAGCTGCATCGAGGAGGATCGGTGCGGAAGGCATGGTCGGCTCGCAGCCGTTACGGTGCGCTCAAGCGGGATACCAGCATGCCAAGTGCCTGGGCACGGTGGCTGATGCGATTCTTGTGCTCGGCGTCGAGCTCGGCTGCTGTGAGACCCAGCTCGGGCAGCAGAAAATATGGGTCGTAGCCGAACCCGCCACCGCCGCGCGGCTGCAGCACGATCTGGCCGTGCCAGAATCCCTCGGCAACCAGCGGCTGCGGATCGTCGGCATGGCGCATGAGCACGATCACGCAGTAGTAGTGCGCCGCGCGGGTCGGTGCGTAGCGAAGCATCTCGATGAGCTTGCGGTTGTTGCGCTGGTCGGATTTCGGTTCGCCGGCATAGCGTGCCGAGTGCACACCCGGCGCGCCGTCGAGCGCATCGGCCAGAATCCCGGAATCATCCGCGAGCGCCGGCAACCCCGTATGGCGCGCAGCATTGCGTGCCTTGGCGAGCGCGTTCTCGACGAAGGTCGGATGCGGCTCCTCGGCCTCCGGAACGCCCAGCGAGCATTGCGCCACGGCTTCGATGCCGAGCGGTTGCAGCAGCGCGTTCAGCTCGCGCAGCTTGCCGGGATTGCCCGAGGCCACCACCACGCGCGTCAGGCCCTGCCTCATGATGAGCTGCGAGGCAAGCCGAGGACTACAGCCCAAGCGCCGCGCGCTGGGCGGCGACCAGTTCGGCGATCCCCTGGCGCGCGAGCTCGAGCATTTGCTCCAGCTCGTCCGGCGAGAAAGGCGCGCGCTCGGCGG
>JBOIEI010000810.1:0-2899 GCA_050741055.1 Burkholderiales bacterium
CGCTCGGCCCCTTGCTGGAGAAGTTCCTGGCGACCGTCGACCAGTTCTACAAGACCAAGCTGCAGGAGCAGGAGCTGTACAACCGGCTCCAGTACATCACGGCCGGCCCGCGGCTCGATACGCTCACCAGCGCCTTCCATCGCGAGCTCGAAGCTTCGGTGCAGGAAAAGGAGCTCTTCCGCACCGCGCTCATCACCTATGCGGGCGTGCTGTTGATTCTGCTCTCGCACATCGGCGCGCAGCTGCGCCAAAGCTACCTCGACATCGCCGCTGCCAACGCCGCGCTGAAGGAAGCGAACGAAGGCCTGGAGCGCCGCGTCGCCGAGCGCACGCAGGAGCTCTCGCAAGCGCTGAAGAGCCTGGAAGAATCGCAGTCGATGCTGGTGCAGTCGGAGAAGATGTCCTCGCTCGGACAGATGGTCGCGGGCGTCGCGCACGAGATCAACACCCCGCTCGCCTACGTCAAGAACAGCCTCGAGACCGTCGAGGGGCAAATCTCGGGCATGTCGGAGGCGCTGACCGAGACCGAGAAGCTGCTGCACATGCTCAGATCGGGTGCGGACGAGCAGACCTTCGGCCGGCAGTTCGCCCTGGTCAATTCGGCGATCACCCGCCTCAAGGGCCACGGCGCACCGGAGGATGTCGCCAAGCTGGTGCAGGACGGCCAGTACGGCATCACTCAAATCGCCGAAATAGTGGGCAATTTACGCAACTTTTCTCGCCTCGATCGCAAGAAGGTCGACCGCTACAATGTTGCCGACGGCCTGGAGAGCACGCTCTCGATCGCCAAGCACATGCTGAAATCGATCGACGTGAAAAAGCAGTACAACCCCGTGCCGGCCATTACCTGCTCGCCGTCGCAGTTGAACCAGGTGTTTCTCAATCTCATCACCAATGCAGCGCAAGCGACCGAGGGCCGCGCCGACGGCGAGATCCGCCTCACCACGCGCGCGCCCGATCCCGGCCACGTCGAGATCGAGGTCGCCGACAACGGCAAGGGCATAACGGCCGACGTGCTATCGAAGATCTTCGATCCTTTTTTCACCACCAAGGAGGTGGGCAAGGGAACGGGGCTGGGGCTTTCGATCGCGTACAAGATCGTGGAAGCGCACGGCGGTCGCATCTCGGTCGATTCCAAGGCCGGCGCCGGCACCCGCTTCATCGTGCGCCTGCCGGTGCACCCACCCGACAACGCCGTCGCCGTCGTCTAGGTCCAGGCGCGCGCCATGACCCTACCGGAAAAGATCGGCAAATACACGATCGAGCGCATCATCGGCCGCGGCGGCATGAGCGTGGTCTATCAGGGGCGCGATCCGGAAATCCAGCGCGCGGTCGCGCTCAAGGTGATCGAGAAGGCGCTGCTCGACGACAATGAGCGCGACATCGTGCTCACGCGCTTCAAGTACGAAGCGCAGGCCGCGGGCGGGTTGTTCCATCCGCGCATCGTCACGATCTTCGAGTACGGCGAGGACGACAAGAGCGCCTTCATCGCCATGGAACTGGTGCGCGGCGACAGCGTGCACGAGCTCCTCCTGCGCGAGCCGCAGCCGTCGCTGGAGAAGATACGCGAGGTGATCCTGCCGCTGCTCGACGCGCTCGAATACTCGCACGCGCAGGGCGTCACGCACCGGGACATCAAGCCGTCCAACATCCTCATCGGCTCGAACGGCGAGATCAAGGTGAGCGATTTCGGCATCGCCCGCATCGAATCGTCCGCGCTCACGCAATACGGCCTGGTGGTGGGGACCCCCTTCTACATGTCGCCCGAGCAGTGCATGGGCGAAGATACCGACGCGCGCACCGACATCTTCTCGGCCGGCGTCATCGGCTACGAGCTGCTCACGGGCCGGCGACCGTTCCCCGGCAAGGGCAGCAATGCGAGCGTGATGCGCGAAGTGCTCGATGCGACGGCGCGCAATCCGTCCGAGTTCAACCTGCACCTGAGCGGGCAGATGGACTACGTGGTGCAGAAGGCGTTGGCCAAGAAGGTCGAGGACCGCTATCAGAACGCGCGCGAATTCGCCGACGACTTCCGGCTCGCGGTCGAGGACTGCCTGCGCGGTGCGGCCACACGCCAATCGGCGCCGACCACGGTGGAATCGCCGCAGCCCGCGATCGCCGCCGACATGCTGAAAATGGCGCGCAACATCCGGTTTCCCAGCGGCGACTCGCTCGACTTCAGCGAAGCGGCATCGGCCGCCGCCGCAGGCGAGCCCGCACAGGCGGCGGAGGCACCCAAGGCGCGCGTGCTGTTCGTCGATGACGAGGAGCGCATTCTCAACGCGCTCAAGTCGATCTTCCGCAATACCTACCACGTCTTCACCGCCACCAGCGGCGACCAGGCGTTCGAGTTCCTCAAGCGCTTTCGCGTGCACCTGATCGTGAGCGACCAGCGCATGCCGGGCATGCCGGGGGTGGAGCTGCTGCGCCGGGCGAAGGAGCTTTCGCCCACCACCGTGCGCATTCTCCTCACCGGGTATTCCGATCTCGCCTCGATCGTGGGCTCCATCAACGAGGGCGAGGTCTACCGCTTCATCAACAAGCCGTGGAACAACCAGGACATCCAGGCGGTCCTGGCCGAGGCGGTGGCGATCGGCATCGAGCTTGCCGATACCGCGGTGAACGCGGAAACGGCGCCGGAGAAAATGGAAGAGGCGATTCTGGTGGTGGACCCGGCGTCGGGCTACCGGCGGGCGATCAACGAGCTCTTCGGCGATGCGTACCACGTCGAGCATGTGGCTTCGCTGGCCGAGGCGTTCACGGTTATGCAGCAGCGCGCCGTGGCCGTGATCATCGCCGACATCGGCGCGGCCCAGCCGGACGATACGGCGGCCTTCAAGCTGCTCAAGCAGGAACACCCTGAGATTCTCTCGATCGTGCTGACCGATGCGTCCGACTC
>JBOIEI010000811.1:0-5997 GCA_050741055.1 Burkholderiales bacterium
GCGTGGCGAATACCTCGTTCGCGACCAACCCGCTGCTGTTCGCAAAGCTGCCGTATGACACCGACAAGGATTTTCAGCCCGTTAGCCTGATCGGTATCACGCCGTTCGTCATGTCCGTCCATCCGTCGGTTCCGGCGCGCAGCGTGAAAGAATTGATCGCGCTTGCGCGCGCAAAGCCCAACGGGATTACCTTTTCCTCCTCGGGCATCGGCAGTTCTTCGCGTCTCGCCACGGAGTTCTTCATGCACCTCACCAAGACCAAGATGCTGCATGTGCCTTTCCAAGGCGGCGGTCCGGCGCTCACCGCGGTGCTGAGCGGTGAATGCGCGCTCTTCTTCAGCAGCATTCCGCCCGCTATCGGCTACTTCAAGTCCGGACGCGTGCGTCCCCTCGGCATCACCAGCGCCAAGCGCGATCCCTCGTTGCCGGACGTACCGACGATCGCCGAGACGGTACCGGGATTCGAGCACGCCGAATGGACGGGATTGGTGGTCCCTGCAGGAACGCCGCAGGCGATCGTCGCCAAGCTGCAACAGGCGGTCGCCAAGACCGTGTCCGACCCAGCGCTCAAACAGCGCTTCGCCGCGCTCGGCGCATGGCCCAGGGGCGGCACGACTGCCGAGTTCGCGGCGTTCATCCAGGCCGAGCGTAAGAAATGGGCGCCGGTCATCAAGGCAGCGAACATCCGCTTGGAATGAAGCAACGGTTGGCGCGAAACCGCGTCCCGGCCGCCACCGCGGCGATTGCGCACAGCATCAGCAGCCAGGTGTGCGGTTCGGGAATGGGGGCCACGTCCGCCAGCGTCGAACCGATCCGCAGCTCGTCGATGTAGTTGTTGTCGCTGCCGCGAATGGTGAAGCGCAGCGACGAAATGCGCGTGAGCTCGATATCCACCTCGTCCAGCTCCTGGTAGAGGATCGTGTTGGGATCGTTCGGATCGAAATCCGCCGGCAGCGCGTGGCTTGCGCCGGTGTCGCAACCCAGGCCGTCGAGTCGACACAGCGCGCGTCGCGGTCCGCTTCGCACGACGCCCCCGCATGGTTCACAATAGCGGTTGCGGACCATCGTTGAGGAGGCGACGCACATGCCGAGCACCACGCTCACGATTGCGGAATCGCTGGCGCAATTCGCGACTGCGCAGGACTACGGCGCCATTCCGGCGCCGATTCGCGAGAAGGCACGCATGCATTTGCTGGATTCGGTCGGCGTCGCGCTGGCGTCGAGCGGATTCGAATTCGCGCACCGCGCCTACGAGGGCTCGAGCCGCTTCGGCGGCGGCGAGCACCAGGTCATAGGGATGCCGGGCCGGCTGGCGTTGCGCGATGCCGTTTGCATGAACGGCATTCTGACCCACGGCATCGAGTACGACGACACGTCCATTCTCGGGCGAATTCATCCAAGCGCGTTCTGCGCACCCGCGGCTCTGGGTGCGGGTGCATTCGCGCGCGCGAGCGGCAAGGCGATGCTGGCGGCATACATCGTCGGCGTGGAATGCGCGATCCGCATTGGTGCGGCGGCCAAGGGCGGATTCTCGCCCGCAGGATTCAACGCAACCGGCGTGGTCGGCGGCTTCGGTGCCGCCATGACCGCGGGCAAGCTGCTGGGACTCGATGCCGGGCAGCTTGCGAACGCGCAGGGCATCGTCTACTCCGCCGCAGCCGGCAATCGCGAGTTCGTCGCGACCGATGGCTGGACCAAGCGCCTCGACCCTGCCTGGGCGGCGGTGAGCGGTCTTACCGCGGCGAGCCTGGCGCAGGCTGGCTATCTCGGTTCGCCCACGCCCTACGAAGGCCGCTACGGGCTCTACCGGGTGTATCTCGAGCACGAGGTCACGGCGCAGGACATCGAGCTCGTGAGCGCCGGGCTGGGGGACGAGTGGCATTTCGGCGCGTTGTCGCTGAAGGCGCTCCCATCGTGCTATTTCAATCACCCGCTGATCAATGCCACCATCGCGATCATGCAGCGGCACGACCTGGTGGCGGGCTCGATTCGCAGCATTTGCGTGTACCTGCCGCGCGCGGCGATCGACACCGTGTGCGAGCCGAGCGGTGCGAAGTACGCTCCGACGGATCTTGCGGGCGCGCTCTTCAGCGCCTACTACAACGTTGCCTCGGCCGCGGTCCGGCGCCGGCACACCCTCGACGAGCTGCAGCCCGAGGCGCTCACCGATCCGGAAGTGCTCGCGCTCGCCCGCAAGGTGAGCTATGCGATCGATGCCGAATCGACCTTTCCGCGCCACTACTCGGGAGCGGTCGAAATCGTCACCATGGACGGGCGCACCTACAGCGACCGCGAGGACGTCAACAAGGGATCGAGCGAGCAGCCCATGAGCCAGGCCGAGGTCGAGGCGAAATTCATGGACAACGCGTGCCGCGTCATTCCGCGTGCGCGCGCCCAGGCGATGATGGATGCAATTCTCGACATCGAGCGGGTGGGCGACGTGAGCGAGTTGCCGCTGGCGGCGGATTCCTGAAGGAGGGAGCGGGAAGCATCGTGCTGCCCGCTGCTGCGGGCAGGTTCCCTGGGTAGGAGGCGAGGGAAATTCGGCTCGTCAGCATCCCCTCCGGCGCAGAACCCGCTCGGCAATTGCGAGCGGCAAAGCGCCTATGTTAGGTTCATGCACGCAATGATCGAGAAAGCGGGGATGCGATGAAACCGGACGACGGATCCTGGACGTTGAGCGCCGCGGAGGCAGCGCGCGCACGGCAAAAGCCGGAAGCATTCGGATTGCGTGGCATGGTGGCTTCCGCGCACCCGGCGGCGGCGGCTATCGGCATGCACGTGATGCAGCGCGGCGGCAATGCGTTCGATGCGGCCATCGCGGTGGCGGCCGCAGAAGGCGTAGTGCTGCCGATGAAGTGCGGGCTGGGCGGCGATGCGTTCGTATTGGCGCATTGCGCGCAACGGGGCGAGCTGCTTGGTTTCAACGGCAGCGGCGTGGCGGCAGCGGGTGCGACCCAGGAATACTACGCAAGCCGCGGGCACAAGAAGATGCCGCTGGAAGGCGTGCATTCGGTTTCGGTGCCGGGCGCGCTCGGCGTGTACGAGGCGTTGTGGAAGCGCTACGGCACTCTCCCCTGGGAAGATTTGTGGCAGCCCGCCATAGACCTCGCGACGCGAGGGGTCGCGATCACCGACTACATTCATCATCGCATTGCGGAACGCGCCGACGCCTTGGCACGCTATCGCTACTCGGCGGCGATGTACCTTCCGGGCGGCCAGGCGCCGGCCGCGGGCGATCGCTGGAGTGCGCCCGATCTCGCCCGCACGCTCGCACTCGTCGCCAAGGGCGGCGCGGAAGCGTTCTACCGGGGTGAGATCGCTGAGCGGCTGGTGCGCTTCCTCAAGGACGAAGATGCGTTGTTCTCCAGAGACGATTTCGCCGGTCAGCAGCCGGTCGTGTATGTGCCGCTCGCGACCGACTACCGCGGCTCGACGGTGTATGAGACGGCGCCGCCGTCGCAAGGCTTTCTGGTCCTCGAGCAGCTCAACATCCTCGAAGGTTTCGATCTGCCGAAGCTTGCGGCTTTCGGGGCCGAGCGCATCCACCTGCTGGTCGAAGCGAAGAAGCTCGCGTTCGCCGATCGAAACCGCTACGCCGGCGACCCCGCGCACGTGCGCTGGCCGCTCGAGACGCTGATCTCCAAGGCGCACGCAGCCGCCCGGCGCAAGGAGATCGATCCGCGCAAGGCCGGATGGCCGAGGGCAGCGCAGCTCGCCGAGCACGGCGGCGACACCAGCTACTTCTGCGTGGCCGACGGCGACGGCAATGCGGTTTCGTTCATTCACAGCCTGTCGAATTCGTTCGGCTCCGCCGTGGTCGCGGGCGACACGGGCATCACGCTCAACAATCGCGCCGGCCGCGGCTTCAGCCTCGATCCGGCGCATCCGAATGTCATTGCGCCGGGCAAGCGCACGATGCACACGCTCAACGCCTGGATGCTGTTCCGCGACCGCAAGCCGTGGCTGATCGGCGGCACGCCGGGCGGCGATCAGCAGGCGCAGTGGAACGTGCAGATGATCACCGGCATCGTCGACCACGGTCTGGGGCTGCAGGAAGCGGTCGATGCGCCGCGCTGGTACAGCTTTCCCGGCACCGACCCGGCCAACCTGGACCGCGAGCCGGTCCTGCGCATCGACCAGCGGATTCCCGAATCGGTGCGGGAGCGGCTTGCCGGCTACGGTCACCGCATCGAAGAACTGGCGCCGTGGGCGGGCGGCGGCGCGGTGCAGCTCATCGAGCTCGATCGCGCCCGCGGTGTGCTGCGCGGGGCGAGCGATTCGCGTCCGGGCGGCATGGCGCTCGGGTTCTGAGCGCGCGCGAGCGCGGTAGGCGAAGTTCGGATTGCGGACGAGGGCTATTCGATGGAAAACGAAACCCGTGGACTGATGCTCAACATGGCAACGGTCGACCCCGCGCACGAGGACGAGTTCAACCGCTGGTACCACGACGAGCACATCCCGGACGTGCGTGAGCGATTTCCGCAGATCACGCGGGTACGCCGCTATCGCGCGACCGACGGACAGGAGCCGCGCTACTTGGTCGTATACGAATACGACGTCGCGGACGAGGACGCGTTGAACCGCCTCATCAGCGCCAACCATCCCATGCGCAAGGAATTGTGGCGGCTCTACGACGAGGCGGTCGGGTCTTTCGCGCAGCGCACCCGGCGTGCGTTCTGGCAGGTGTATCCCTGACGCAGCCTACTCGCCCGGCGCTTTGACGCCAGCCAGCCGCTCGATCACGGTGAAGACGACGCTGGTGTCCTTCTCGCCCAGCCCCGCCGCCAGCGCGGCCTGCTGATAGCGCTGCGCGACGTTGGCGAAGCTCACCGGCACGTGCAAATCCCGGGCGATCGAGTTGAACGTGTCCAGGTCCTTGTTCATGAGCTGGACCTTGAAGCCGGGCTCGAAATTGCGCGGGATGAGCGCTCGATGCACACGTGCCAAGGCGTTGCTGTTGCCGCTGCTGTCTTTGATGATGGCATGCATCGTTTCGAGGTCGAGGCCCGCCTTGATCCCGACCATCAGGCCTTCCATCATCGTGAGCGCATTCACCGACGACATCATGTTGTTGATCGCCTTCACGGTGTTGCCGGCGCCGACCGGACCGACCCGATAGATGTTCGGTCCGATAGTGCGCAGGATCGGGCGCACCCGTTCGAGCACCGCTTCGTCGCCGCCGGTCATGATCGCCAGCGTCGCCGCGCGCGCGCCCGTGACGCCGCCGCTCACCGGCGCTTCCAGGAACTGAACGCCGCGGGCCTTGGCCAGCGGCTCGAGCTTGCGTGGCGTCGAGGGCAGCACGCTGCTCATGTCCACCAGCACGTTGCCCGGTTTCGCGCATTCGATCAGCCCGCCGGCGCCGAGGTACAGGTCCTCGACTTCGGGCGAGCCGGGCAGGCAGGTGAGCAGAACTTCCGCCTTCTCGGCCACCTGCTGCGGCGACGAGCCCGCGCTCGCCCCGGCCGCGATCAGGTTCTTCATTGCCGCCGGATTCTTGTCGAATACCGTGAGCGCGAAGCCGTTCTTCAACACGTTGCCGGCCATGGGGTTGCCCATGTTGCCCAGGCCGATGAATCCCACCGAAACCGTCATGATTCTCCTCCCGTGGATGCGGTGCGCGCGCGCCGCAAATCGTGAACGATACCCGGACCGCGTGCGCTCGAATCCGAGAATACACCACCCCGTCCGCGACGTTGTCGCCTCCAGCCCCTCCTTGCCAGCCTTGCCAGAAGGGGAAAATATGCGCGATAGTGCAGCACGCATGACGGAGGAGGGATGACATGAGCAGGCATACCGGCGGCTACGACCCGCGCGAATTCAAGGCACTTACCTGGCATGATTCGCTGCCTCGACTGCACGAGGCTCTCGATACGCCGCGTGCGTACCTGGAGCGCTGCCTCGAAACGATCACGGCGCGCGAGCCGGTCGTCAAGGCCTTCGTCACGTTGAACGAGGCCGGCGCCCGCGCCGCGGCCGATGCGAGCACGGCCC
>JBOIEI010000812.1:0-11088 GCA_050741055.1 Burkholderiales bacterium
TTCCAGCTCTCCGCCGAGGCGCCGCCGCCCACCTGGCATGCGCAGGTGCTGCCGCTCAAGGAGCTGCCGACGCTGGTGCTGCTGGAGAGCTGGCGCGACCTGTTCTCGGGCCGCGGCGGCGCCAAGGAGATCCTGCGCGCGATTTCCAACACCACGCCCGACAAGTTGCGCGACGAAGTGCTGCTGCCCTTCCTCGAATCGAGGCGCTGGTTTGCGGGCAAGGGCAATCGCATGACCGGCATGGCGCTGGCCGACATCGGCGCCTGGCGCACGCCCGAGGGCAGCTGGCTGTTCGCCGTCTTGAAGCTGGAGTTCGCCGAGATTCCGCCTCAGGTCTACTTCCTGCCGCTTGCCATCGCCTGGGAAGAAGGTGGTGTGGACCTGATGCCGAAGTACGGCGCTTGGGCGCTGGCCAAGGTGCGCCAGAAGGCGCGCACGGGGCTGCTCTACATGGCTTTCGGCAATCCGGATTTCTGCCGCGCGCTGCTGCGGTCGATGGGCTCGCCGCGCGATGTGCCACTCGGGGCGGGCAAGCTTCGTTTCATCCGCACCGGCGCTTACGAACACTACATCGATGCCGAAGCGCTCGCGGCCGAGATCCAGTACCCAGCCGAGGAGCAATCCAACATCGGTGTGTACTTCGGCATGCGGGCCTATCTCAAGGGCTACATGCGCCTGCAAAGCGGCGTCAATACCGAGGTCGAGATCGGCCGCTTCCTCACCGACGAATCGCCCTATCCGAACATTGCGAGCGTGCTGGGCGCGATGGAATACGTCGGCCGCGACGGGTCGTCGACCGCGCTTGCGATTGGCCAGCGCTTCGTGCGCAACCAAGGCAGCCTCTGGACCTATACCCTGGAATACCTCGACCGGCAGATGAGCACAACCGCGGGCGCAACCGCGGTCCCCGCCGAGGCCCAGGCGCCGGTCGCCTCTGGCGATCCGCACGCCCTATACACGACCCAGGCGCACAAGCTCGGCATGCGCGTGGGCGAGTTGCATCGCTCATTCGCCGCCCACACGGGCAATCCCGCGTTCGATCCGGAACCGGTCACCGCTGCCGACCTGCAAGCCTGGATCGAAACGGTGCGCGCCGACACCATCAATACCTTCGACCGGCTGGAGCGCAAGCGCGCCGAGCTGGACGAGGCGGTACGCAGCCACGCCGACGAGTTGGTCGCACGCCGGCGCTACCTGCTCGATCGCCTGCAGCAGGCATCGGTCGGCATCGATGGGCTGGTGAAGACGCGCTATCACGGCGATCTGCACTTCGGCCAGGTCCTGATCACAGCCAACGATTTCGTCATCATCGATTTCGAGGGCGAGCCGATGCGCCCGGTGGAAGAGCGGCGTGCCAAGGCGAGTCCGCTGCGCGATGTTGCCGGCATGGTACGCTCGGCTAGCTATGCTGCCCACGCGACCGCGGAGCGCCTGGCTGCACAGCATCCGGAACGGCATGCGGAGTTCCGCAAGGACGCGCTCGAATGGCAGACGACCGTCACAGGCGCGTTTCTTGCGGGATACAAAGCCGCCACCGACGGGCTTCTCTCGGTCCCACAGGACGAAGCGGCGTTCAAGCGATTGCTGGACCTGTTCGTGATCGAGAAGGGGCTCTACGAAATGCGCTACGAGCTTGAAAGCCGCCCGCAGTGGGCCGCGATCCCGATCCGCGGCCTCACCGAGCTGTTGGACGGAAGTGCGGCGTGAGCTCGCGCAACAGCGTGCTGGGCATCGTGCTGGCCGGCGGCGAAGGCACCCGGCTCTCTCCCTTGACGGCCGAGCGCTCGAAGCCCGCAGTTCCTTTCAGCGGGCGCTACCGCATCGTCGACTTCGCGCTCTCGAACCTGGTCAATTCGGGCATCTATTCGATCTACGTCCTGGTGCAGTACAAGTCGCAATCGTTGATCGAGCACATCCGCGAGGCGTGGGTGCTGGGTCCGACCATCCCGTCGCATTTCATCACGGTGGTGCCGCCGCAGATGCGCGAGGGCCAGGAATGGTTCCAGGGCACCGCCGATGCCGTCTATCAGAATCTTGCGCTGATCGAGGCGAACGATCCCGACGTGGTGGCGGTATTCGGCGCCGATCACGTGTATCGCATGGACCTGCGGCAGATGATCGATTTCCATCTCGCATGCGACGCCGACGTGACGGTGGCCGCATTGCCGGTGCCGCTCGCGCAAGCCACCGCCTTCGGCGTGATCGACTGCGATGCGAGCGGCCGTATCCGCGAGTTCGTCGAGAAGCCGCCAGCCCCGCCCGCGATGCCGACCGACCCGACGCGCGCGTACGCCTCGATGGGCAACTACATCTTCCGCACCCGCACCCTGATCGCGGCGTTGGTCGAGGCTCGCGACCGCAGCGGCACCGATTTCGGTCGCGACGTGCTGCCGCGGCTGATCAAGACGCAGCGCGTATTCGCCTACGATTTCGCGCTGAATGCATGCCCCGGCATGCATTCCTACGAGGAAGCGAACTACTGGCGCGACGTGGGCACCATCGAGGCCTATTTCGACGCCAACATGGATACGCTCGGCGCCGAGCCGCGGTTCGATCTCATGAATCCGCGCTGGCCCATTCGCTCGAGCAACTACCAGGGTCCGCCGGCAAGCTTCGGCGCCGCGCGTATCGAGGACAGCGACATCGGCGCGGGCGTGCTCATCCAGGATGCCACGCTCACACGCAGCGTCGTCCGTGCCGACACCGTGGTCGGCAAGAACGTCGTGATCGAAGATTCGATCGTGTTCGATTCGTGCACCATCGGCGATGGTGCGCGCATCCGCCGCGCCATTATCGATCGGCACAACACCATCGCGTCCGGCGCGCGCATCGGCTACGACCGGGATCAGGATGCGAGGCACTACACGGTCACTGACTCGGGAATCGTGATCGTGCCGCTGGCGCCGCTCGATGAACGCCATCCCCGCTTCCGCTCATGAGCACGGTCAGCGCGATCTGGCCGGGGCGCTCGTACCCACTTGGCGCAACCTGGAACGGCGAGGGCGTGAACTTCGCGCTGTTCTCGGAACACGCCGAGAAGGTGGAGCTGTGCCTGTTCAGCGCCGACGGGCGGCGCGAAACCCAGCGCATCGAAGTGCGCGAGAACACCGACCATGTCTGGCATTGCTATCTGCCGGAGGCGCGGCCGGGATGGCTCTACGGCTATCGCGTGCACGGACCGTATCGGCCGGAAGAAGGCCATCGCTTCAACCCGGCCAAGCTGCTGCTCGATCCCTATGCACGCAACATGGTCGGGGGCTTGCGCTGGAGCGACGCGATGTTCGGCTACACCATCGGCAACCGCCGCGACGATCTTTCGTTCGACCGGCGCGACAGCGCCCGCGGCATGCCCAAGTGCAAGGTGATCGACCCGGCGTTCACCTGGGACGACGACCGCGCGCCCGGTGTCCCGTGGCACGACATGGTGATCTACGAGCTGCACGTGCGCGGCTTCACCATGCTCAATCCGCACGTCCCCGAGCCCTTGCGCGGCACCTACGCGGGACTGACGACCGCGCCGGTGATCGACTACCTCAAGCGGCTGGGCGTCACGACCGTCGAGCTCATGCCCGTGCACACATTCCTCGACGACCGCTACCTGGTCGAGCGGGGTCTGCGCAACTACTGGGGCTACAACACGATCGGCTTCTTCGCTCCCGAAGCGCGCTACAACGCCTCGGGCAAGGTGAACGAGTTCAAGACCATGGTGCGCGCGCTGCACTCGGCCGGCATCGAAGTCATCCTCGACGTGGTCTACAACCACACCGCCGAGGGCAATCACATGGGGCCGACGCTCTCGTTTCGCGGCATCGACAACAAGTCGTACTACCGGCAGGCGGACGAGGACGCGCGCTACTACAAGGACTACACCGGCTGCGGCAACACGCTCGACATGCAGCATCCGCGCGTGCTGCAGCTCATCATGGATTCGCTGCGCTACTGGGTGAGCGAGATGCACGTCGACGGCTTCCGCTTCGACCTCGCGGCGGCTCTGGCGCGCGAACTGCACGCGGTCGACCGCCTGGGCGCGTTCTTCGACATCATCCGGCAGGACCCGGTGCTCAACCGCGTGAAGCTCATCGCCGAGCCCTGGGACCTCGGCGAAGGCGGCTACCAGGTCGGCAACTTTCCGCTCGGCTGGGCGGAATGGAACGACCGCTATCGCGACACCATGCGGGCCTACTGGAAGGGCGACGAGGGCCTCATCGGCGAGTTCGCCGCGCGCCTGACCGGCTCGAGCGACCTGTACGGCCGCAGCGGCCGCCGGCCCTTCGCCAGCGTCAACTTCATTACCGCGCACGACGGCTTCACGCTGCACGACCTGGTCTCGTACAACGACAAGCACAACGAAGCCAACGGCGAGGAGAACCGCGACGGGCACAACCACAACCTGTCTTGGAACTGCGGCGTGGAAGGTCCCACCGACGAACCCGAGGTCCGCGAGTTGCGCAACCGCCAGAAGCGCAATCTCCTCGCCACGCTGCTGCTCTCGCAGGGCGTACCGATGCTGCTGGCGGGCGACGAGATCGGCAACAGCCAGTCGGGCAACAACAATGCGTACTGTCAGGACAGCCCGATCGGTTGGATCGACTGGAGCCTGGAGGAACACAATCGCGATCTCGCGGACTTCGTGCGGCGGCTGGTCGCGCTGCGCCATCGGCATCCGGCGTTTCGCCGCCGCGATTTCTTCCAGGGCCGCCCGCTGCATGGAGGCCCCCTGAAGGACATCGTCTGGCTCAGGCCCGACGGCGCCGAGATGTCCGAGGAAGAATGGCAGCAGGAGTTCGCCCGCTGCCTCGGCGTGCTGCTCGCCGGCGATGCCTCCGACCAGGTCGACGACCGCGGCCGACTGGTGGTCGATCGCTATTTCGTCGTGCTGTTCAACGCGCACCACGACGACATCGAGTTCACCCTTCCCCCGTGCATCGGAACCCGCCAATGGCTGCAGATGGTCGACACCGCCGATCCCCAGGCAGCGGAAGACCCGCCCATGTTCGCCGGCAATGCGCGCTACCCGCTGCGCGGGCGCTCGCTGGCGCTGCTCACGCAGGTGCGCTCGGATCGCCCGAGCGAATACGGCTTGCGCATGCGCCGCATCACCGGGGTCGACGATGAGATATAGGTATTCGATGCCTTTCGGCGCCGAGCTCAACGAAGACGCAACGGCCCAATTCCGACTCTGGGCGCCGGCGGCGACCGAAGTCGAAGTGGAGATCGCGCAAGGTCAGAACCGCATCGGCGTTGCCCTTGCCGCGGCCGACGACGGCTGGTTCCGCGGCGCCGTCGGCAACGTGCACGTCGGAGCCCGCTACGGTTTTCGCATCGACGGGGGATTGCTCGTGCCCGATCCCGCCTCGCGCTTCAATCCCGAGGACGTGCATGCACCGAGCATGATCGTCGATCCGCTGGCGTTCTCGTGGGGCGAGCTCGCCTGGAGCGGCCGTCCCTGGGACCAGGCAGTAATCTACGAGCTGCACGTCGGCACCTTCACCGAGACGGGCACTTTTCGCGCCGCGATCGAGCGGCTCGATCACCTCGCCTCGCTGGGCGTGACCGCAATCGAGCTGATGCCGCTGGCGGATTTTCCCGGCACGCGCAACTGGGGTTACGACGGCGTGCTGCCATTCGCGCCCGACGCCTCCTACGGAACGCCCGAAGACCTGAAGCTGCTCGTGCAATGCGCGCATGCACGCGGCCTGATGGTGTTCGTCGACGTCGTCTACAACCATTTCGGCCCGGAAGGCAACTACCTCAACACCTACGCGCCCGCCTTCTTCAACCCGCAGCGGCATACGCCCTGGGGCGCGGCGATCGACTTCGACGGCCCGCACTCGCGCACGGTGCGCGACTTCTTCATCCACAATGCGCTCTACTGGCTGGAGGAGTACTGCATGGACGGGCTGCGGCTGGACGCTGTGCACGCGATCGTCGATCATACCCAGCCCGATTTCGTCGCCGAGCTGTGCGCGACGGTGCGTTCGCGCACGCGCCCCGGGCGGCACGTGCACATCATCCTCGAGAACGAACGCAACCAGGCCCGCTATCTGGGGCGCGATGCGCAGCGCCAGCCGATCCTGGCGACCGCGCAGTGGAACGACGACATGCATCATGCCGCCCACATCGTGCTCACCGGCGAGAGCGACGGCTACTATTCAGACTATGCCGAAATGCCGCTGTGGTATTTCGGCCGCTGTCTGGCCGAGGGCTTCGGCTACCAGGGCGAGGCTTCCGCCTTTCGCGACGGCACCGAACGCGGCGATCCGAGCGTGCACCTGCCGGCGGCCGCGTTCGTCTCGTTCCTGCAAACGCACGACCAGGTCGGCAACCGCGCGTTCGGCGAACGTATCGGTCATCTCGCTCCGCGCGAGAAGCTGCAGGCCGCGATTGCGTGCTGGCTGCTCGCGCCGTCGCCGCCGATGCTGTTCATGGGCGAGGAATTCAACGCCTCGAGCCCCTTCCTGTACTTCTGCGACTTCGGACCGGAGCTCGCCGCGGCCGTCGCCCGCGGCCGGCGCGAGGAGTTCGCCCGCTTCGCGCGGTTCGCCGATCCGCAAGCGCGCGAATCGATCGCCGACCCGACCGACCCCGAAACCTTCCGCCGCTCCAAGCTCCACTGGGACGATGCCCGGGAGCCCAACGAATATCTCGACCTCTATCGCCGCTGCCTGGCTGCGCGCCATCAATACCTCATGCCGCACCTGGCGCAACAGCCCCCGAGCGGCGCGTTCACGGTCGACGACGAGCGCGTGCTGGCGGTGGATTGGGCGCTGAGCGGCGGCGCGGGGCTGCACCTGCGCGCGAACTTTTCCGCCGAGGCAAGCGCACGCATGCAGCGCCCGCGCGGGCAGGCGTTGTTCGAGTCGGAACCGCTCGACGCCGACGCAGCAGGGTTCGTCCGCCTCCCGGCCTATGGCGTGATCTGCGCGCTGGAAACCGAACCCTGACAATGAACGACAAGCTGCTCGAGCTGGCGCGCGCATACGGCGTCATTCTCGAGTACTACGATATCTGGGGACAGCAGCATCACACCGGGGAGCACGCGCTGCGTTCGGTCCTGCAAGCCATGGGGATCGAGGCCGCCGACGATGCCGCCGTCGAGGCATCACTCACGCGCACGCAGCAGGCACGCTGGGCACGCGTTCTGCCCCCGGCAACCGTCGTTCGCCGCGACGCGAGCCCGTGGACGATCCGACTGCAGCTGCCGGCCGCAAGTCTTGGCGACGAGCTCGCCTGGACGGTGCGCGAGGAGGACGGCGACCGGCACGAAGGCCGCTTGCAGCCGGCGAGCCTGCACCCGATCGAGCGCGTTTCGGTCGCGGGCTGCGACTACGTGGCCCTCGAATGGCGGCTCGCATTCGAGCTGCCGTTCGGTTATCACCACGTGCGCGTGCGCCGCGGCGAGGCCCAAAGCGCCGAGATGCGCACCGAGATGCGCACCGAGATGCTGCTCGCGGTCACGCCCGAGCGCTGCTATTGCCCGCCAGCCCTGCAAGGCGAGGGACGAGTCTGGGGCGCGACCTGCCAGCTCTACGGCGTGCGTTCCGAGCGCAACTGGGGCATCGGCGACTTCACCGACCTGATGACGCTGGTGCAGCAATGGGGCACGCGCGGCGGCGGCGTGATCGGGCTCAATCCCCTGCACGCGCTCTATCCGCACAATCCCGCGCACGCGAGCCCGTACAGCCCTTCGAGCCGGTTGTTCAAGAACTGGATCTACATCGACGTCGAGGCGTGCGCGGATTTTCACGCCAGCGAGGAGGCGAGAGCGCTGGTGCGCAGCGCCGCGTTTCAGACACGCCTGAAGAGCTTGCGCGAAGCCGAGCTGGTCGACTACGAAGCCGTCGCCGCAGCCAAGCGCCAGGTGCTCGATTTGCTCTATGCCTATTTTCGCAAGCACCATATCGAGCGCGGCACCGAGCACGCGCGCCGCTTTCGCGGCTTCCAGGCCGAAGGCGGCGAGGCGCTGCGCCGGCATGCGCTGTTCGATGCGCTGCAGGAGAGTTTCTCGCGCGAATCGGCCGAGGTCTGGGGCTGGCCGGTATGGCCGCAAGCGTTTCGCGATCCCGCCTCGGAAGCGGTTGCCGCGTTTTGCGCCGCGCGCCTGGACCGGGTCGAGTTCTTCGAATACCTGCAATGGCAGGCCGACATTCAATACGGTGCGGCGGCCCGGCGCTCGTTCGAGCTCGGCTTGGGCGTGGGCATCTACGAAGACCTGGCCGTATCGATCGATCGCGGCGGAGCGGAAGCCTGGGCGAACCAGGACATCTACGCAACCACCGCCGGCGTCGGCGCACCACCGGACGACTTCGCGCCCAACGGTCAGAACTGGGGCTTGCCGCCGGTGATTCCGCACCGGCTCGAGGCCCGCGGCTACGAGCCGTTCATCGCGACGTTGCGCGCGAACATGCGCCACTCGGGGGCGCTGCGCATCGATCACGTCATGGGTCTGATGCGGCTATTCTGGGTGCCTCCCGACGGCAAGGCCGCCGAAGGCGCCTATGTGCGCTATCCGTTCGAGGATCTGCTCGGGCTGACCGCGCTGGAAAGCGAGCGCAACCGCTGCCTGGTGATCGGGGAAGACCTCGGCACGGTGCCGGACGAAGTGCGTGAGGCGCTCGCGCGCACGGGCGTGCTGTCGTATCGGCTGCTCTACTTCGAGCGCCAGCAGGGCGGCGAATTCAAGCCCCCGCGCGACTATCCCGCACAGGCGATCGTCGCCGCGTCCACCCATGACCTGCCCACACTGGCCGGCTGGTGGGAAGGGCGCGACCTGAGCCTGCGCTCGCAGCTGGGGCTGTTTCCAAACGAGGCGATGCGCGAAGCGCAGATCGTCGGCCGGGCGCAGGACCGCGCCCGCCTGCTGCTCGCCTTGGAGCGCGAGAACCTGCTGCCCCAGGGGGTCGCGCCCGATCCGGTCGCCGTGCCGGCGATGACGCTGGCATTGAGCGCCGCCATCCACGCCTATCTCGCCGCGACGCCGGCCAAGGTGATGGTGCTGCAGCTCGAGGACGTAGCGGGAAGCGCCGACCAGGCGAACCTGCCCGGCACCACCGACCAGTATCCGAATTGGCGGCGCAAGCTCCCGCTGGAGCTCGAGCGCTTTCTGGACGAGGAGCGCTTCGTGCGCATCGCCCAGGCGCTGGCAGCCGTGCGGCCCCGCAGCCACGTGCGCGCGCAGCCGCGGCCGCAGGGCGCGCAGGCCGTGATCCCGCGCTGCACTTACCGGCTGCAGCTGCATCGCGAGTTCGACTTCTCCCGCGCCACCGCGCTCATCCCCTATCTCGCCGCGCTGGGCGTAAGCCACGTCTACTGTTCGCCGTACCTGCGCGCGCGCGCTGGCAGCCAGCACGGCTACGACATCATCGATCACGCCGCGCTCAATCCCGAGATTGGCAATCGCGACGACTTCGAGCACTTCGTGGCCGAGTTGAAGCGCCACGGCATGGGCCAGATTCTCGACATGGTGCCCAACCACATGGGGGTCATGGGGCGCGACAACGCCTGGTGGATGGATCTGCTCGAGAACGGACCGGCCTCAGCCTATGCCGACTATTTCGACGTCGACTGGCGTCCGATCGACCCCGAGTTCGCCAATCGAATCGTGCTGCCGGTGCTGGGCGATCATTACGGCGCCGTGCTCGAGCGCGCGGAGCTGCGCCTGGAGTTCGAGCCGGCATCGGGCTCGTTCGCGGTGTTCTACTACGAGCACCGCTTTCCAATCGATCCGCGCGAGTATCCGCGCATCCTCGACCGTGCGGTGCGAAGCGTAGGCTCGGGCGAACTCGACCCGGATGCGCAGGCAGGACTGGAAAGCCTGATCGCCTCGCTCCATCACCTGCCGGCGCGGGAAAGCACCGAGCCCGAGGCGATCGCCGAGCGCACGCGCGACAAGGAAGTGCACAAGCGCCGGCTCGCCCGCATGGCCGCCAACCAGCCCGTGCTGGGCGAGGCGATCGAGCGCAGCGTGCGCTTCATCAACGGCGCCAACAGCGAGCCCGACCGCTTTCGCGCGCTGCACGAGCTGCTCGACGCGCAGGCCTATCGCCTTGCCTACTGGCGCGTGGCGGGCGACGACATCAACTACCGCCGCTTCTTCGACATCAACGACCTGGCGGCGCTGCGCATGGAGAACGATGCCGCGTTCGAAGCGACCCACCGCTTCGTGCTGGAGCTTGCGGCAGCGGGCCAGGTGGATGGGCTGCGCATCGATCACCCCGACGGGCTGTTCGAGCCGGCGCGCTATTTTCGCAAGCTGCAGGAGCGTTATATTCAGCTCGCGTTCGCGGCCAGCTCGGCGCCGCCGCCCGATGCCGCCTCGCGCCCGCTCTACGTGGTGGTGGAAAAGATCATCGCCCCGCACGAGCATCTGCCCGAATCCTGGCCGGTGTACGGAACGACCGGCTACCGCTTCGCCAACGTCGTCAACGGCGTCTTCGTCGATACCGAGGCGCGAGAGCGCGTCCATCGCGCGTGGAAGGCGTTCGTCGGCGACGAGTCGGCTGCGTTCATCGAGGCCTGCTATCGCGGCAAGCGCATCGTGCTCACCAGCGCGCTGGCGGGCGAGCTGGCGGTGCTCTCGCGCCGGTTGCTGCATCTGGCGCGCGCCGACCGGCGCACCCGCGACTACACCGTCAACACGCTGCAGCGCGCAGTGACCGAGGTGATCGGCTACTTTCCGGTCTACCGCACCTACATCGCGGACTCGATTTCGAAGCAGGACCGGCGCTACATCGAATGGGCCATCGGACGCGCGCGCGAGCACGGCCGAGGAGCCGACGCGAGCGTATTCGACTTTCTGCGCTCGATCCTGCTGCAACAACTGCCGCCGGACACGCCCGAGGCCGTCAAGGCCGAGTGCCGCGCTATCACCATGCGCTTCCAACAGCTCACTTCGCCGGTCGCGGCCAAGGGCATCGAAGACACCGCCTTCTACAACTTCAACCGCCTGGTCTCGCTCAACGACGTGGGCGGCGATCCGGACCAGTTCGGTATGCGCGTGTCGGCCTTCCACGGCGCAAGCGCCGACCGCGCCGCGAAATGGCCCCACACGCTGCTCGCCACGTCCACCCACGACAACAAGCGCTCGGA
>JBOIEI010000813.1:0-10742 GCA_050741055.1 Burkholderiales bacterium
AGGTAGCACCGCGCGGAGCAGACACGCGTGCCGCGTCCGACTCCGGCACCCGCAGTTCGAGCCACAGCGTGCGGTTATCGGCGATGTGGAACATCAGTTGTCCTTCTTGGACATAGGCCCCGGGTGAGACCCGCACGTCGGCGATGGCGCCCGAGGTGGGCGCGCGTATCGGTATCCCACCGCCGCCTCCTCCGAATTGTCCGAGCCGACGTTGCGAAGCGTCGTACTCGATGCGTGCCGCTTCTTCAGCGGCTCGCGCTGCGAGCACGCGCTTTTCCGCTATCGCTTCGTCGCGGAAGAGGCCTTCGAGGCGGCTGCGTTCGCGCACGCTCTGATCGAGCTCGACCTTGGCTCGGCGGGCGGCGGCCTGCAGTGACGCGTAGTCCGTGTCGCCGCCCAGGCGCGGCACGAGATGGGCGAGAACCGTCCCTTTCTGCACGGTTTGCCCCACGTGAGGGAAGGCGCCGGCTGGCTGCAACTGGCCGGTAGCCTGAGCCGTCAGCAAAGCCTCGCCGTCTGGCCGCGCCTTCAGCACGCCGGTCACTGCGATCCCATGCCGGATTTGCCGATTCACCGCTTCGGCGACCGCGAAGTCGACTTTCCACTGCTGCTCTTTAGTGAAGCCGATGTCGCCTTCGGCATGCGCTTCGACGGGCGCGCTTTCCGCGGCCTTTCGATCGGCGTACACGGTAACCGGGCCCAGCACATGGCGCGCGGTGAATTCCGGCGTCGCAATCTCGACGGTGAGCTCGCGCTCGCCGGCATATCGCGGCAAAGCCTCCGGGCGGAAGATGCCCGGCTGGGTAGGAGATTCAGCGGCGAACGATTCTTCGGGTTGATCGCCGCCGGTGAGAAGCACTGTCACCTTGCCAGCTCGCACCGGCGAGAAGTCCTTCAAGATGGTGATGTGTGCAGCGAACGCGGACGTTTCGCCGACCAAGAGACGAGGAAACTCGACGAAGAGCTCAGTGCGGTCGGTGAAGTGCGTGATCTTCTCCGGCTCCGCCCCGTGCCCGCTTTCGGCCGCGTGGGCGTGAGCGGCGTCTTTCCCGTGCCCGTGTCCATGGTCCTTTCCATCCGCATGGTCGTGATCGGCGCAGCCCACGAGCGCGAGCACGCTGGCCAGAAGCAGCCCGTGCCGGAAAGAATGACGATCGCTGTTCATTCGTAGCTCCCGCTATGGAGGTGGTATTCGATGCGTGCCGCGCGCGCTTTCGACTCCAGATCGAGCGCGGTGACTTCGGACTCCAGCGCGCCGCGATATGCGTCGAGCAGTTCCAGAATGGTCGATTCGCCGCCGCGGTAAGCCGACTCGGCGATTCGAAGCAGCTCCGGCGTGGCGGCCAGCACACGGGCGCGATACTCGTTGGCCGCGGCTGCAAGCTGCTCGACTTGCCGGTGGAGCCCGCGCAACTCCCCTTCCGCGCGGGCGCGAGCCAACTGATACTCGGCGCGGGCGCCGAGCGCCTCGGCTGCGGCTCGCCTTTGGGCTGCCTGTCCGCGATCGAAGACCGGGAACGGGACCGACAGCGTCACCATGATGCCGTTCTCGCGAGAGATCCCGTTGTCGATCCACTTCGGCCCGACGCCGACCGTGACATCGGGGATGCGCTCGAGCGCCGCGGCTCGGCGCTCGAGATCGGCGGCCTCCGCTCGAGACGACAGGACCCGCAGGTCCGGGCGCTGATCGAGGCGCGCGATATCAGCCTCGTGCGACATCGGCTGGCTAGGAAGCAAGGTTCCGAACACCGCGCCCACAGACGACTCTGGTGAACCAATCAGTGCAGCAAGGCGTTCTTGCGCACGCGCCAGCCCGGCCGACTCGGTGGCGAGCTTCGCCTTCGCCGTTTCTCGCTCTCGCGCCAGTCGGCGGCGGTCATAGCCCGATACTTCCCCCGCTCTCGCGAGCTTCTCGACCACGTTCTGCACGCGCGCAAAGCGTTCGATCCACGTCTTGGTCGCCCGAACCAGCTCCTGCTTCAACAACACTTCGTAAAAGCGTTGCCGGATCTCCGCCGCCAACTCTGCACGCCGCACGTTGGTGCCGGCCGCGGCCATATCCACCCGACGGCCGGCCGCTCGTGTGCGCAGGTCACGTCTTCCCGAGAGCTGGAACGTCTGCGCGATATGCAGGCTTTGCTCGACCGAGCGCGGCGATCCGCCGGTCTGCTCGCGGCTGTAGCCAACCGTGGGATTCGGTAGTTGTGAGGCACTCAGCACATCGGCTTCAGCAGCATCTACGCTGGCTTGTGCCCAGTCGGACAGGGCCGCCCGGGACAGTCCTAGACGGACCGCTTCCGGTTCGGTGAGCGGCGTTTGCGACCACGCGCCGAACGGCAATACGGAGAGCAATACAAACAGAGAGCGTCGCATCGGATTCCTCGTGACAACCGGAAAAAGGAAGCGAGGTCACCGGCAGGCGACATTCAAGCGCCACGCAGAGGCGGCGCGGGAAAGGAAGGACCCGCCGGCGGCTTAAGTGCGCGCCGACGGAGGCCAGTCGAACAGGGGTGGAGTGCGGGAGGTCAGTGTGTCGGGCGGACGACTGGGCGGCCCGCCAGAGCAGGTGGATGGAAGTGGCCAGGCGATGTCCATCACGAGCGATGCCAATATGGGATGATAGTGTCCGTCCGGGCGCTCGCCATCGCTCTGTGCGGCACTCCCCGCACCAGCGGCAATTTGGGACTTCTCAATACCGCTGTCAGTTTGATCGCCCGGTGCTTCCCCAGGGCGAGAATGATGATGGTCGCCGTGACCAGCAGGGTGGCTGTCGTGCGTATGAAACCCGAGGACAGCAACGTCGCCGTGCGAGTGGCCGTGAATGCTCAGGGCCATGCTCCAGCCAGACTGGACCGGCACGACGAGCATCAGAAAAATCGCGAGCAGGCGACGCATGGCTGCGATTCTACCCGACTGAGGTTGGGCGCCAAGTGGCGGAAAATAGACGCTCGTTTCGCCGGCACCCGCGTGCAGATGCCGTTCGCACCTGTAGGGTGCAGCTCGATCGAAAGGAATGATGGAGCGCCGATGGCGGGCAGTCGTCTAAGAGGAGCGAGGCTGGCTGGAATCCTGCTCTGCACGGCTTCCCTCGATCTCGTATGCGCCGCCGAGAACGGCATCGTGACGGATCGCCCGGATGTCGTCGAATCCAGCGAAGTCGTAGGCAAAGGGCGATTTCAGATCGAAACCAGCATAGCCTACGAACGCGACAAACGTTCGGATTGGAAGTTGCGAACCTACGCGACACCTACACTGTTTCGTCTCGGCGTGACCGAAACCGTCGAGCTGCGAATTGAAACCGGCGGAAGAGTTCGTCAGAAGTCGGACACGTTGGGGGTAAGCGATACCACCCATGGCTGGGCGGATACTGCCTTCGGTTTCAAGTGGCACATGCAGGATCGCGATGAGGGTGCCGGGAAGCCAGGAATCGGCTTGCTCATCCATGCCGACGTGGATTCAGGTGGCCGTCGGTTGCGGGGTCAGGGGGTGCGCCCATCGGCGCGCATCGTATTCGAATGGGATCTGCCAAACCAGTGGTCATTGGGAGTAATGCCAGGTGTGATACGCGACAAGGACGATACGGGTAAGCCGTTCCCGGCCGGGATATTCGCAGTCGTTCTCGGCAGGGAATTGAACGAAAGGCTGCGGGCCTTCGCCGAGCTCGCCGCGACCCAAATCGCACGTCAGCGGTACGGCGGCAGTATCGCCACCTTCAATGTTGGCGCGGCCTATCTTACGAGCAAGTACACGCAAGTCGATCTAGCGACGAGCTTCGGCCTTAACAGCGACGCACCTGATTTTGCGGCCGCCGTGGGATTTTCCATCAAGTTCTGATGAGCAACGTGGTTCTTCCCATCGAAGGATCGCGAACCGGAAACCATCGCGACGGTTTCCGATAATTCTTGGAACAGCCAAACTTGCGGTTGCTGCGAATACAGCAACCCTCACTGCCGTGACGCCGAGGGCAATCCAAGGTTAGAAGCTGAGGGGGATACCTGCTGCGGGCGACCGATACCGAAGCAGACCCGAGAAGGATCGCGGGTCAACTGCACGTGAGTGGCCGTTCTGAAGCGGCCGCGGATCGACATTAGAGGAAGCTTAACCTGGCGGGCGACGCGACGGCCGGTTCGTTCAGAGTGCCACGACGGTAAAGAGCACTGCAGCGGCGCTGACTCCGATCACGATCCAGGGAGTCGGCAGATGCGGGCGCTCGTGCCTTCGCTTCAATTCTTGCTCTGCAAGCGTGCGGTGCCACGTTCCCGGTTCCCAGCCTGCGGCATAGCGGGCAAGTCGAATATCGTCCATCCGCCTAAGATCGTCCAACCACCACCCAGTCGAATAACGCAGGGAAACTGAGTTTACACCGTCTAGCGTGACGGTCCGCTGACATCGCCTCGTTCTGCGTGGCACTACGACAGCTATCTCAACGCGCTCACGGTGTAGATCGGGTTTACGCTGCACGGAGAACGCTGGACATGGCGCGCCCCGATTCGACGACGAATCTCGTGGACTTCTATCGCGTGCTAGCAGCGCCTGAATACAGAGGGATCGTAAACGCGCCGCGTTCAGCGGACGCCGTGCCGGGCGAGTGGAAGCACGAATTTCTTTCGCTTATCCGGTCGTAAGGAGACAAGTCTTGGTGCCCGAGGTCGGACTCGAACCGACACGCCTTGCGGCGGGGGATTTTCTTCCCACTTCGGCTTTCGCCGCCGGCCCTTCCGAAGAAGTGACGTTCGTGGTCTGGAGCACGCCTTCACCTTAGCCTTAGGGCCGTAGGTGCCCGCCGTCTGCTCTCTACACCTTCCTTCGACCTTCGAAGGCTTGGCTCGGCATTAGCTCGGGTCTCATGACCCTGGGCCTTCGCCGAGTTTGACGGGCTTCACCTCTAGGGTTTCCCCTGGAGGGCTCAAATTTGTCTGAGTCCCCTGCGTCTACCAATTCCACCACTCGGGCATGACGCAATTCTACTTTCTACATAGCCCCTTAACTAGGGGCCAAATTCCGCTGGCTCCTAGTCGGCCCCTGGTCGCAGAATTCTGCGCCTAAATAACAAACGTTACTGGCCTGAAAGTGAGTGCCAGCGCCGCTTGACAGACAGTGTACCCAGCAGGAACCTACGTAGACGTCCCTATTTTTGAGTCTGGTGCGTCTACCAATTCCGCCATCCCGGCAAGCCGGTGGCGATTATGCGGTATCGCTCTCTTCCCGGGCAACCTGGCAACGGCAATGCATGCAACCTGCCACCCGGCGGCGGGCATGACGGCTGCCATAGCGGCTGGCGTCGCCGCCGTCCAGGCAGAGAAGCGACCCAGCTCTACGTCTCGTACGTACGGATCGATGTGAGCGCGATGTGATTCGAAGTCAAGCCATGACGGTCGCACGCAGTCGCGCCGCAGGCGCTCGCGGGCCTGCGTCTCATCTTCGGCGACAAGGCATCGCTCGATATCGTGGCGCGCGAGTACTACGTGAGCGGCATTGCATCGAGCGATACCGGCGGTCATGACAACATCGTGCGCGCCGAAGCGGCCTTCACCTACCGGGTTCACAAGCAGCACGCGATCGCGGTCAAGTATCTGTTGTCGCGCCGCGATGCGACCTTCCCCGATCTCGGCGACCGGACCCAGAGCCGCGCGACCATAGGCATCTACTACACCTGTCCGGGACACGATCGTTTTGGCGCGACCGATTGGCGCTGATCCGAGCGGATTGCCGCCGGTATCGTGTGACATCGAGCAACAGGATGGCTGCCCTATAATCGCGCGGTCGTGCGGCTCGATGACTTCGACTTCGTATTGCCCAAGGATCTGATCGCTCAGCGTCCGGCGAAGGAGCGGGCGGCGAGTCGCCTGCTGTGCCTCGACGGCCGCACGGGCGATCTGGCCGACCGCCGCTTTCGCGACTTGCCCCAATCCATAGGCGCGAACGACGTGGTCGTGTTCAACGATACGCGCGTCATCAATGCGAGGCTATTCGGCGTGAAGAGCAGCGGCGGCCAGGTCGAGATCCTGATCGAACGCCTGCTCGACGCTCGCAGTGCTCTGGTGCAACTGCGTGCAAGCAAGCCGCCGCGCGCCGGCAGCTCGATCCACCTTTTCGGCGGCATGACGGCGCGGGTGCTGGGTCGCGACGCAGAATTCTATCGGCTGCAGTTCGAGTCCGAGTCCGATCTGCCGACTTACCTCGAACGCCATGGCGGCGTCCCGCTGCCGCGCTACATCGAGCATGCACCGGACGCAGACGATGCGAGCCGCTACCAGACCGTTTATTCGCGCCATCCGGGCGCGGTCGCAGCGCCCACGGCGGGCCTGCACTTCGACGAGGCGATGCTCGCCGAGCTGCGCCGGCGAGGCATTGCGACGGCGTACATCACGTTGCACGTCGGCGCGGGAACGTTCCAGCCGGTGCGGGTGAGCGACATCCGTAACCACGTGATGCACAGCGAATGGTTCGATGTCCCGGCCGAAACGGCAACTGCGATCGAGCGCGCGCGCACACGCAGGGGATGTGTGCTGGCGGTGGGTACGACGACGCTGCGGGCGCTCGAATCGGCCGCGGCCGGCGGCCGGCTGCGCGCAGGACTGGGCGAGACCAATCTGTTCATCCTGCCCGGCTACCGGTTTCGCGTGGTGGAGCGGCTTCTGACCAATTTTCATCTGCCCCGCTCCACGCTGCTCATGCTGGTTTCCGCCTTCGGCGGCATGGAGCACATCCGGCGCGCATATCGGCACGCCGTGTCGGAGCGCTACCGCTTCTTCAGCTACGGGGACGCCATGCTGATCGAGCGGCAGGACGCGGTTGCGGCGGACGCACCATGACCGCCCGCATGCTGCCCGATACGCGCGACCGCTATGCGCACTTCGTCGAGCTGACCACGCGCTGGCTGGACAACGACGTCTATCGGCACGTGAACAACGTCGTGTACTACTCGTTTTTCGATACCGCGGTGAACCAGTACATGCTCGCAGCCGGCGTGCTGGACTTCGAGGCGAGCACCACCGTCTCGCTCGTGGTCGAAACGGGCTGCACGTTCTTCGCGCCCATCCGTTTTCCCGATCGCGTGCATTGCGGGCTGCGCGTCGTGCATCTGGGAACGAGCAGCGTGCGCTACCAGATCGGCGTCTTTCGCAACGACGAGCCGCTCACCGCCGCGCGCGGGCACTTCGTGCACGTGTGCTGCGACCGGGATACGCAAACGCCGGTTGCGATGCCGGCTGCACTGCGCGCGGCGCTGGAGCGTTTGCGAGTCGATGCAGAATGAACGCTACGCGAGCGGGCACACGCAGGTTGCGATGAAATTCAGCGTGACGGCTACCGACGGCGCCGCACGCACCGGCCGCCTGGAATTGCCCCACGGTGTCGTGCAAACGCCCTGCTTCATGCCGGTGGGAACCTACGGCGCCGTCAAGGGGATGAGCCCGGCGAGCCTGGAGGCGCTGGGCGCGCAGATCGTGCTCGGCAATACCTTTCATCTTTGGCTGCGCCCCGGCCTGGAGGTGATCGAGCGCCACGGCGGCTTGCATCGCTTCATGAGTTGGTCGCGCCCCATCCTCACCGATTCGGGCGGCTACCAGGTGTTCAGCCTCGGGGCCTTGCGCAAGATCTCCGAAGAGGGCGTGCGCTTCCAGTCGCCCGTGAACGGCGATCGCCTCCTGCTCACGCCGGAAACGTCGATGCAGATCCAGCGCGTGCTCGATTCGGACATCGTGATGGTGTTCGACGAGTGCACCCCGTACCCGGTCGACGAGGTCGGCGCCGAGGCTTCCATGCGCCTGTCGCTGCGCTGGGCCGAGCGCTGCCGGCGCGCACACGAAGGCAACCCGAATGCGCTTTTCGGTATCGTGCAGGGCGGCATGTTCGAGCGCCTGCGCGACGAGTCGCTGCAGGGACTGCTCGCGATCGGCTTCGACGGCTACGCCATCGGCGGGCTCTCGGTCGGCGAGCCGAGGGCCGACATGAGCCGCATCCTCGCCCATACGGCGCCGAGCCTGCCGCCCGACAAGCCACGCTACCTGATGGGGGTCGGCACGCCGCAGGACATTCTCGACGCGGTTCGCAGCGGAATCGATCTGTTCGATTGCGTGCTGCCGACTCGCAATGCGCGTAACGGCTGGCTCTATACCAGCGAAGGAATCCTCAAGCTTCGCAACGCGCGCTACCGCGACGACATGCGTCCGGTCGACAGTCGCTGCGGCTGCTACACCTGCTCGGCCTTCACACGCGCCTATCTGCATCATCTGCAGCGGGTGAACGAGATGCTTGGCGCGCAGCTCAACACCTTGCACAACCTGCACTACTACCATACGCACTTGGCCTCGATCCGGACGGCCATCGAGGCTGGGCGGCTGCAAGAAATCGCGTTGCCGCAGGTGTTGTCGCATGAGGCCGGCGCAATGGACCCATGCTAGAATTCCCGGGATTTGGCAACGCCCGAACAAGCGCGCGGGCGCCGAAGGTTAGGTGCGCGAGCGCACGTGCGATGGCGAGGGGAAAACGATGTGGATCGGTCAGGCTTGGGCGCAAGGCACGGGTGGCGGCGTCGGCGGCGATATGCTGGGACTGCTGCCGATCGTGCTCATGTTCGTCGTGCTCTACTTCCTGATGATCCGGCCGCAGATGAAGCGCGCCAAGGACCACAAGGCGATGATCGAGGCCCTGCAGAAGGGAGACGAGGTGGTCGCCGCCGGCGGCATGGTCGGTCGGGTGTCCAAGATCGGCGACAACTATGTTTCGCTGCAGGTCGCCGACAACGTCGAGGTCACCGTCCAGCGCCCTTCGGTGCAGCTCGTGCTGCCCAAGGGTACGCTCAAGACACTGTGAAGCCTGCGTCGTCCCTTGCATCGTTGATTTCGTGAGCGCCGCCGCTTCCCGCCGGGCGACTGGCATCAACCGCTCGTTCGAGACATGAATCGATATCCGGTGTGGCTTTACGCGATCGTCGCGATCGCACTCGTGGTCGGTTTCACCTACACGCTGCCGAATTTTTTCGGCGAGGCGCCCGCCGTCCAGGTCTCCCCGGTCAAGGCCGCGCTCAAGGCGGACACCGTCCTCATGCAGCGGGTCCAGCAGATCCTGACCGATTCCTCCATTCCGCATGATGGCATCACGGTCGACGAGAACGGCGTCAAGGCACGCTTCGTCGAGACCGAAACGCAGATCAAGGCCAAGGACGTCCTGCAAGCAAAGCTGGGCGAGGATTACGTGGTGGCGCTCAACCTGGTCTCGAACAGTCCGGATTGGCTGACTGCGATCGGCGCACGGCCGATGTACCTGGGGCTCGATCTGCGCGGCGGCGTGCACTTCCTCATGCAAGTCGACATGAAGACGGCACTGACCCGCAGGATGGAAGGGGTGGCCGGCGACATTCGCAGCTCGCTGCGTGAAAAGCGTATTCCCTATGCGGGCATCGCGCGCGAGGGCCAGGTCGTCCAGGTCCGTTTCCGGGATCAGTCGGCGCGCGACAAAGCCATCGGCGAAATCGAGCGCATCACCGACGATGTCGCGCTGCGCCCGGTCGATGAGACCGATCAGTTCAAGCTGTTCGTGACGCTGAAGCCCGAGGCACTGAAGAAGACCGCGGACTTCGCGTTGCAGCAGAACATCACGACGCTGCGCAACCGCGTGAACGAGCTGGGCGTGGCCGAGCCGATCATCCAGCAGCAGGGCGCGGACCGGGTGGTGGTGCAGCTGCCCGGCGTGCAGGACACGGCCAAGGCGAAGGACATCCTAGGCCGCACGGCCACCCTGGAGGTGCGGATGGTGGACGAGGAGAAATCGTCCAATCCGGCGGTGCTGGATGCCGCGGTGCGCGGGCAGGTGCCGTTCAACACCGAGCTCTTCTACGAGAGCAGCGAACGGGGCCGCGTGCCGTTGCTGGTGCACAAGCAAGTCGTCCTGACCGGGGAGCGGATCAACGACGCCCAGCCGGGCTTCGACAATCAGACCGGCGAGCCTGCGGTGCACATCAGCCTGGATGGAACGGGTGCGCGCATCTTTCAGCAGGCAACGCGAGAGAACGTGGGCAAGCGCATGGCGATCATCCTGTTCCAGAAGGGCAAGGGCGAAGTCATCACCGCGCCGGTGATACGCGCGGAGATCGGCGGCGGGCGAGTGCAGATTTCCGGCCGGATGAACACGCGCGAGGCCAACGACATCGCCTTGCTGCTTCGCGCCGGGGCGCTCGCGGCTCCGATGGAGATCATCGAAGAACGTACCGTCGGCCCGAGCCTCGGCGCGGAGAACATCGACAAAGGTTTCCGCGCCATGTGGTATGGCTTCGCGGCCTTGAGCGCATTCATGATCATCTACTATGCGCTGTTCGGGGTGATCTCGGTGCTGGCGCTGGTGACCAACCTTTTGCTCCTGGTGGCACTGCTGTCGATGCTGCAGGCGACGCTGACGCTGCCCGGGATCGCTGCCATCGCGCTCACGCTCGGCATGGCGATCGACGCCAACGTACTCATCAACGAGCGGGTGCGGGAAGAGCTGCGCAACGGAAACAGCCCGCAGGCGGCGATCCATGCCGGCTACGAACGCGCGTGGGCAACCATCCTGGATTCGAACATCACCACCCTGATCGCCGGGATCGCGCTGTTTGCGTTCGGCTCGGGCCCGGTGCGCGGCTTCGCGGTGGTGCACTGCCTCGGCATCATGACCTCGATGTTCAGCGCCGTGGTCGTGTCGCGCTCGATCGTGAACCTGACCTACGGACGCAAGCGCAGGCTGGAACGCGTCTCGATCGGGCA
>JBOIEI010000814.1:0-6688 GCA_050741055.1 Burkholderiales bacterium
GATCTGGATCATCGCGGGCTACTTCGGCAAGTCGGGGGTGCCGAGCTGGCTTTCGGTCCAGGCGCTGAAGCTTTCGGGCGGGCGGCCCGGGCTGCTCGTCATGATTCTGGCGATGCTCTCCGGCATCATTTCCATGTTCGTCGACAACGTCGTCACCATACTCATGATGGCGCCGGTCGCGCTGCCGCTCGCGCGCGCGGTGAAACTGCCTCCCGTGCCCGTCATCCTGATGATCGGCTTCGGCGCCAACTTCATGGGCACGGCGCTCTTGATCGGCGACCTGCCGCCGCAGATGCTGCACAGTGTCGCGGGCGCCGAATTCTGGGACTTCCTGTGGCAATTCGGGCGGCCGTCGTCGTTTCCGATTCTGATGATCACGTTCATCATCACGCTGCTCGCGATGTGGTTCTACGGCTTTCGCGGCCACACGCGCGTTGCCGACATGTCGACGCTTGGGGTCGAAGCCAAGATACCGAATCCGCTGTTTGCGACCATCGTGGTGGTCTGGTTCGTCGGCACCGTCATCGCCATGTCGATGCGCGAGCTTCTCGGCGTGCAGCTCGGCTTCATCGCATTGACCGGGGCAGTGACGCTGGTGCTGGTGCTCGAGCTGCTTGGGGACCGCGTCAAGACGTCGAATTTCGAAGAAAGCATGCAGGAGCTGGACTGGCGCGCGATCTTCTTCTATATCGCCCTGTTCGCCCTGGTCGGCGGGCTGGAAAAGAGCCACATCCTGGACATGCTGGCGAATGCGATCCGGCCGGTGTTCGTCGAGAACTATGCGCTCGGCGCGACGCTGCTCTACTGGGTGACCGTGCCGATCGTGGGGATCGTCGAGCACGACGCATACATCCTCACGTTCCTGCACACCATCAAGGACATGGCCCAGGGCGGGATCGAACCGTGGCCGCTGTGGTGGATGCTGCTGTGGTCGGGCACGCTCGGGAGCAATCTAACCGTGGCCGGTGCGCCCGCCTTGTACGTTGCGTTGAGCCTGGGCGAGAAGGAGGAAGGACGCAAGGTGTCGCTGCGCGAATTCCTCTCCTGGAGCATTCCGTTCACGATCGTCTGCTCGCTCGTGTGTTACGTGCTCGGGATGCTGATCTGGGTTCTGCCCTACTCCAATTGATACAGCCGCCACCTCGCGCACTGGATACAAGGAGACCGAAATGTACAAGCACATCCTCATTCCGACCGACGGCTCGGACCTGTCGCGCGCGGCCGCACTGAACGGCGTCAAGCTGGCAAAGGCGCTGGGCGCCAAAGTGACTGCCTTCTTCGCCGCGCCCGCGCCGACCCCGCTGGTCTACGAAGGCTTCCTGCCGGTCGGCTACACCACCCAGGAGGGCCATGCCGAATTGATCGACAAGACCGCCGCGAAGTACCTGGGCGTGATCGAGCGCGCCTGCGAGAAGGCGGGCGTGCCGTGCAAGAGCGTGTACGTCACCAACGAATATGCGGCCGACGCCATCATGGAAGCGGCGAAGAAATACCGGTGCGATCTGATCTTCATGGCTTCCCACGGCCGGCGCGGCTTGTCCGGCGTGCTTCTTGGCAGCCAGACGCAGAAGGTGCTGACGCATTCCAAGGTTCCCGTGCTCGTTTGTCGGTAGTCCATCGCGCGCAGGCGGACGCAACGCCGGCGCGCTACGGATCACTGGTGTTCATGCTGCTTGCGTCGACGTACGCGCATGTCGCGAGCGACTCGAAGGCGGAAACTTGACCTTGGTCATTTTCTTGCCGTTGCCTTTGCGCCATAGTGATGCGGCGCCTTCGCGGGCATGGATACGCTCGCGAGATGCGAGGCGCGAATTCATAACAGCGACGGAGGAGGCATCATGAATCTATTCAGGCGCGCACGGTGCTCGTTCGTGCTCGCGGCCGCGGCCGCAGCCGTGATCGGATTGCCGGCCGGTGCTTGGGCGTGGGAGCCCACCAAGCCCGTGGAGTTCGTCGTGCCGGCGGGAACCGGCGGAGGCGCGGACCAGATGTCGCGCCTGCTGCAGGCGATCGTACAGAAGCACAACCTCATGAAGCAGCCCTTGATCGTGGTGAACAAGTCCGGGGGTGCGGGCGCCGAGGGCTTCCTCCATATCAAGGAGGCGAAGAACGATCCGCACAAGATCATCATCACGCTCTCCAACCTGTTCACCACGCCCCTGGCCACCGGCGTTCCTTTCAACTGGAAGGACCTGACCCCGGTCGCGATGCTCGCACTCGATCAGTTCGTGCTGTGGGTCAACGCGGAGTCGCCGCACAAGACGGCCAAGGACTATCTCGGCGCGGTCAAGGCCGCAGGCCCCAACAAGTTCAAGATGGGCGGAACGGGCTCGAAGCAGGAAGACCAGATCATCACGGTCGCGCTGGAGAAGGCGACGGGAGCCAAGTTCACCTACATTCCGTTCAAGGGCGGCGGCACGGTCGCGGTGCAACTGGTCGGCAAGCACATCGACTCCTCGGTGAACAATCCGATCGAGGGCGTGGCGCACTGGCGCGGCGGCAAGCTGCGGCCCTTGTGCGTGTTCGATTCCGAGCGCATGCCGTACAAGGAAAAAATTGCCGGCGACATGGCCTGGAACGACATTCCGTCGTGCAAGGAGGCCGGCGTCCCGGTCGACTACGTCATGCTGCGCGGCATCTTCACCGCGCCCGGCGTGCCGAAGGATGCGGTCGATTACTACGTCGGCGTGTTCAAGAAGGTTCGGGAAACGCCGGAGTGGAAGAAGTTCATGAACGACGGCGCCTACAACACCACCTTCATGAGCGGCGCCGAATTCGTGAAGTGGGTCGAGCAGGCGGAAGCGACGCACAAGGGCTTGATGCAGGAAGCGGGTTTCATGGCGAAGAAGTAGCCTCGCAACCCGGCAATTTGGCATTGGCCGCCGTGCAAGATGCCGCCTAGAGGGGCTTGCGCGGCGGCGCGAAATCGAGCAGGGAGGTCGTTCGAGCTTGGATGACAGCGCGCAATCCCGGCACGGCATATCGACGCGAGCCGTGGAGATCGTCGTTGCGGCGACGATCTTCCTGTTGGGCGCCGTGGTCGTGTACGACAGTTTCCGTCTGGGGGCCAGCTGGGCGTCCGACGGTCCGCAAGCCGGCTACTTCCCGTTTTACATCGGCGTGATCATCTGTTCTTGCGCGACCATGATCCTGCTCCATGCTGTGGTCGGCAAGCATGCCGGGCCGCGGGTGTTCGTCACCTGGGTGGCGCTCAAGCGGGTCATGCAGGTCCTGGGTCCGGCCGCGGTGTACGTGCTGGGCATCCAAGTGATCGGTATTTACCTCGCCGCGGCTGCCTACATCGCCGTCTTCATGTTCTGGCTCGGTCGCTACTCGATGGTTGTGTCGGCGGCGGTGGGCGTGGGTGTGATGACGTTCTTCTTCCTGATGTTCGAGGTGTGGTTCAAAGTCCCGCTGTACAAGGGCTTGCTGGATCCACTCGCATTCCTGGGTTACTGATGCGCCGTGTCCGGATCGTGACAGCATGCGTGCGCAAAGAAGCATGACGTGGAAGAACTGAGCGCGCTTTTCCACGGTTTCGCAGTGGCGCTCTCGCCGTTGAACGTCCTGCTCATGTTCCTCGGCATCCTGCTGGGGGTCATCATCGGCGTGCTCCCCGGGCTCGGCGGCGCCAACGGCATCGCGATCCTGCTGCCGCTCACGTTCTCCATGCCGCCGACCTCGGCCATCATCATGCTCTCCTGCATCTACTGGGGGGCGTTGTTCGGCGGCGCCATCACTTCGGTGCTGTTCAATATCCCGGGCGAGCCGTGGTCGGTTGCAACCACCTTCGACGGCTATCCGATGGCCCAGCAGGGCCGCGCCGGCGAGGCCCTGACCGCCGCCTTCACGTCGTCGTTCGTGGGCGCCTTGTTCGCCGTCATCATCTTCACCTTTCTCGCCCCGCTGGTGGCCGGCTTCGCGCTCCAGTTCGGTCCCCCGGAATTCTTCTCGGTGTATTTGCTCACCTTCTGCAGCTTCGTCGGACTGGGCAAGGGATCGCCGTTCAAGATCGTCGCCGCCATGATGATCGGCTTCGCGCTCGCCGCCGTCGGAATCGACACGGTAACGGGCCAGCTGCGGCTCACCTTCGGTCTCTCGGAGATGATGCGCGGGTTCGATTTCCTGGTCGCCGTCATCGGCCTGTTCGGCATCGGCGAAATCCTGCAGTCGATGGAGGAAGGGCTGGCGTTCAGGGGCAAGACCGCGAAGATCAACTCGCGTATCGTGCTGGAGACCTGGGCCAAGCTGCCGCGCTACTGGGCGTCGTCGTTTCGCGCCTGCCTGATCGGCTGTAGCATGGGCATCGTGCCCGGCGGCGCCACGCCCGCCTCGTTCATGAGCTACGGGGTGGCCAAGCGGGTGTCGCGCGACGGCCACAAGTTCGGCACCGGGCAGCTCGAAGGCGTGGTCGCGCCGGAAACGGCGGCGCACGCGGCGGGAACGAGCGCTTTGCTGCCGATGCTGACCCTGGGCGTGCCCGGAAGCCCGACCGCGGCCGTGCTCCTGGGTGGATTGCTGATCTGGGGATTGCAGCCCGGGCCGCTGCTGTTCGTCGAGCAGAAGGACTTCGTCTGGGGCCTCATCGCCAGCATGTACCTGGGCAATCTCGCCGGGCTCATCGTCGTGCTCACCTGCGTGCCCTTCTTCGCCGCCATCCTCAAGGTGCCGTTTTCGGTCATCGCGCCGATCATCATCGTGATCTGCTCCATCGGCGCCTACACCGTCCACAACGCCATGATGGACATCTGGCTGATGCTGCTGTTCGGTGTCATTGGCTACACGTTCAAGAAGCTCGACTATCCACTGGCCCCGCTGGTGCTCGCGCTGGTGCTCGGCGATCGCGCCGAGGATTCGTTCCGCCAGTCCATGCTCATGTCGCAGGGCGACGTACGCATCTTCTTCAGCAACGGACTGGTCGGGGGCATCACTGCCCTTGCCCTGGTGCTGCTGCTCTGGCCGCTGCTGGCGCGGCTGCTACCGCGCGCGCGCCAGCCGCAACCGAGCTGACCGCGACCGCCTGGCCGCCCTCCTCTACGGCACCCTGATCTTGCCGCGCTTCTTCAGCCGGCTCAGCGTTTCGGGCGAAAGATTCAAGTAGGAGGCGAGCTCCTTCTTGGGCAGGCGCTCGCCGAGCTGGGGGTTCTTGCGCAGGAACCGTTGTACCCGCCCGGGGGCGTCGAGCAGATGCAGCGTGATGACGTGCGCCATCACTTCGCTCATCAGCTTCATCACCTGGAATTCGAACGCCGACTTCACCGCCGGGTGCCGCTCCATGAACGCGACCCATTCCTCCATCGACAGCTTGGCGGCGCGCACGCGCGTCACGGCCCGGATCGAGTAGGGGATGGGGGTTTTCAGGCGCCAGGCGGCGTAGCTGGTATCGATGTCGGTTTCGGCGGCGAAGCGCAGGATCATTTCGTGCCCTTCGGCGTTCGAGACCACGCGCTTCAATATGCCGTCGAGTATGAAATATTGCTCCATCGCGCGGTCGCCCTGATGCTCGAGCAGCTCGCTCTTGGGATAGTCGACGATTTCGAGCTGCGGCTCCAGCTCCTGCCATTGCGCCGCGGTGAGATTCTTGAGCGCAAAGTTTTGCCGCAATTGAATGCGGACGATGCGGGCTTCGGGATGGACTGCGAGCAGGGGCATTTGTGGCGCTCGCGCGCTGTCTACCGCGGTCGAGTATATAGCGAATTGCGGCCTCGCCCGTAGAGCGAATCGGGGCCTTCGCCCATATAGCGAATCGGGGCCTCGCCCCATGGGGCGCAGAGCCGCAGTGCCGCGGCCTCGGGGGTCCGCAATGCGAATCTTGATCGCGGTCAAGAGCGTCCGCGCATGGAGCCCTCTATCATAGTCGCGCGCCACAATCACAGCCGCAGCACCGCCCGGCCCGAGTTGGCCCGCATCTGCCGTGAATCGAGGGCCCGCTGACCTTTCACGGCGAGTGTCCATTGGAAAGCGCCTGTTCAATCGACGGCGAGAACGCGAGGCATCTCACCATGACCGATCTCAGCACTGCGACCGATGCACAATCCCAGGAAACGACGGACGGCTTTCAACTGGTCATCGATGCCCTCAAGCTGAACGGCATCGATACGATCTTCGCGCTGCCCGGTATTCCCATCACCGACCTCACCCGCCGTGCGCAGGCCGAGGGCGTGCGCCTGATCGCGTTTCGCCACGAGCAGAACGCCGGCCACGCGGCGGCGATCGCCGGCTTCATGACGCAGACGCCCGGCATCTGCCTCACGGTCTCCGCCCCCGGGTTCCTCAACGGCCTCACGGCGCTCGCCAACGCCACCACCAACTGCTTTCCGATGATCCTCATCAGCGGCTCCAGTGAGCGTGAGGTCGTCGACTTGCAGCAGGGTGACTACGAGGAAATGGATCAGCTGGCGATTGCCAAGCCGCTCGCAAAGGCCGCATTCCGCGTGCTGCACGCCGACGACATCGGCGTGGGCATCGCGCGCGCGATCCGCGCCGCTGTGTCCGGCCGGCCCGGCGGCGTGTACCTCGACCTGCCGGCGAAACTCTTCGCCCAGAGCATCGACGCCGAGGCGGGCCGCAGGTCGCTGGTCAAGGTCGTCGACCCCGCGCCGCGCCAGATTCCGGCGCCGGAGGCGGTGCAACGCGCGCTCGCACTGCTGCAGGGCGCGAAGAAGCCGCTCATCATCCTCGGCAAGGG
>JBOIEI010000815.1:0-2184 GCA_050741055.1 Burkholderiales bacterium
GCGGATCGGCGGAAAGCGCGACGCCGGCACAGAACGGGACGCTGTATTGAGCGGTCATGGTGTCTTGTGGCTGCAGTTCGCCGTTCTGTTCGACGGCGCGCTTGCTGGTGCGAACATGCACGGCGCGCACCGCGTTCGGAACGATCCGATGCGCGGACTTGAGGCTCTCCAGTGCATGCATCGTGGAATGAATGAGCCCGCAGCAGGGGTAGGCTTTGATCCAGACGCGGCTGATGGCGAAATCGCGGCCCAGATCGGCATCGAGGCGTTCCGGGTAGACGTGCGGCCCGCCCACCACTTCGAGCAAGCCGAAACGACCATCGACTGCCGCCTGCGGACCCTCGAACCCGCGCCGCGCCAGCTCGCAGGCGAGCACGCCCGACTCCGCGGCGCGCCCGGCGTGCATCCGCTTCACCATCCCGCCCGTCCCCTGCGTGAACGCCTTGATGCCCGAGGCGCTCGAACAGGCGGTGCCCACCGCCGACAGCAGGGTCTCGACCGAAAGGCCGGTAACGAGCCCCGCAGCAACCGTGGCCGCGACCGGACCGGCAATGCCGGTGGTATGAAAGCCGCGGTTGTTGTGGTCGTGACCCAATGCGGCGCCGACACGCGCCATGACTTCGTAGCCGGCGACGATGGCTCGCAACAATTCCGCGCCGCTTGCCTGGTGCGCCTCCGCCGCGGCCAATGCGGCCGGTACGACAACGGCACCCGGATGCGACAAGGCGCCGAGGATGATGTCGTCGAGCTCGAAGCCATGCGTGCACGTGCCGTTGGCGAGCGCCGCGCGTGCGGGGGCGATCGTCTTGCTCGACCCGTAGACGCTCGCCTTGCCTTGCGAACCTTCCTCGAGCACGAGCTCGGTGATCATGCGGCCCCATTCGCGCTTCGCACCGAACAAGCCGCAGCCGAGGTTATCCAGCAATGCGATGCGCGCACTCGCCCGCATTTCGGCCGAGAGCTGAACGGCCGATAGCGAATGCAGATACTCGATCAGGCGCGTGAAGCGCATGCCTCCTCCTCGATCGGGTTGCTCACATGGGATCGTTTGCCGCCGACTTCATCGATTCGAGAGCCGCGCACCGTGCGGTTCATACACGGTGAGGCCGGGATGCGTGGGCAGGCCCTTAACCGTGGCCGCAGCGACGACCGCGAGGCCGCGCAGAGGCGTGGTCTTGTGCAGCGCGACCGAACGTCCCCACTGCAATGCGATGCCGGAAACATCGGCAAATGCGCGATCGGCATCGATGCTGAGCAGACACTCGCCTTGCTTCACTTCGGGCGCCACGTCGATGCCGGCGAAGATGTTTCGGATCCATAGCTGATACGCAGGCCGGAAACGGACGCTGTTCGCGCCGCCGCCACCGGCGCTGCGATAGGCATCGGTGTCGAAAACCTCCGGACCGGCGACCGTATACATGGCCATGAACCGCGGCGGCTCGGTGTCTGGAATGCGGAACCGCTGGGCACTCTCGATGCCGGGCACCGACAGCAGCACATGCAGGTTGCCGGCGTACCAAGTGTTCCATTCGTCCTCGAGCTCCGGCATCGAGAACGTGTGCTCCACCATGTAGATCATGAACGTCCGCCTCGCCGGCGCATGCCGCGCCAAGGCTTGCCTGGTGAATTGAATGGCGGTTAAAGTGTGCCACACGACGATTCGGCGTCGCAAGCCGGGAGGAGGACAGGTATGCGTATTCAGCGTCTCGCGTTTGCGCTCGCATGGGCGCTCGCGGCGGCAATGACCGGGGTCCACGCACAGGACTATCCGTCGAAGGCCGTCCGCTTCCTGGTCGGGTTCGCACCCGGCGGCGGCACCGACACGCTGTCTCGGCTCATCGCCCCGCACCTCAATACGCTTTGGGGGCAGCCGGTCGTGGTGGAGAATCGCCCAGGCGCAGACGGCTCGATCGCAACCGAGTTGGCTGCGCATGCGGCGCCTGACGGCCATACGATCGTGATGGTCACCAACGCGCACACCATCACGCCGTTCCAGCGCAAGCTCGGTTACGACCCGGTGAAGGATTTCTCGCCCGTAACCCAGGTTGCATCGACGCCCAATCTGCTGCTGGTCCATCCGTCGTTGCCGGTACGCAACCTCAAGGAGCTCGTCGCGCTGGCGAAGCGGCGCCCGGGCGAGCTGAGCTTCGGCTCCAGCGGCACCGGCACTTCGCCGTATCTGGC
>JBOIEI010000816.1:0-10686 GCA_050741055.1 Burkholderiales bacterium
GCGACCATGAACCGCTCGAAGCCGAGGTGGCTCATGACGTCGAACTGGTCCTCGCCCATGCGACGAAACGAATAGTTGCGGCTGTCCTCCTTGCCGCGTGGCTTGCCGCTGTCGCCGTAACCCCGCAGATCGGTGGCGACCACGGTGAAGTCGCGCGCGAGCCGCGGCGCGACCTGGTGCCAGTGTACGTGCGTAAGCGGATTGCCGTGCAACAACAGCACCGCGGGTCCCTTGCCGCCCACGCGCCCGACGATCTTCACTTCCGGGTCGGAGGTCTGGATCTCGAATCGTTCGAACCCTTCGTACATGGTGTTGATTCCCTTGTTTGCGTGCACTCCACAAGAACGGTCAGGCCGTGCGCTCGGCGGCTTGCGCCGACGCGATCAGCCAGTCGCGAAATCGCCACGGCGACCTCCGGCCAACCATGGGCCGTGTCGCCACCCGATCCGGCAGAAGACGATCGCGCCCGCGAACCCGGAGGTGCTATGCCTGACTCCGAAACGCCTCCACCGAGCGCGCCTCGCGTCCATCGGCGAGCTTCAGCGCTTTCGTGACCGAACGTGTTTCGCCGAAGGTCGGGATATACATCGAGTGCTTGCCGGCACCGCCGAGCACGATCAGCATCACGTCGCCGGCGCTCTGGCAAGGCGGCACGGGCGTTTCTGGTGGCGCGTCGTCGTAGCGCCCGGGAAAATTCACCAGCAGCCGCCGCTCGTAATTGCGGCGCGAGAACCGCCCAAGCGGCACCGTCGCGTGCTCGAAGATGTATTGCTTCACGTCCGCTTTCGAATAACCGCCCGCGGCGATGGTGCGCGCATGCTCGGGACCGAGCGCGACCAACGGCTCGCTGCGGTAGTAGACGTTGTTGTGGCCGGTGATCGCAAGCGTGCCGGACACCATTTGCAGAATGCCTTCGCCAGTGTCGGATTCGTGATCGTTGATGTTGTGCGGTGCCTCGGCGCCGATCACCGTCACGGTGCTCGTCTCGAGCCCGAACCCGCGTTCGACGTGTAGCGGCTCCCAGGGATTGGCTGCCTCGTTCTCGGCCACGACGAAACTGTACTTGCCCGGTTGCCCCATGGTCGCCATGTCGCCGACGGTCGGGATCGCGCCGCCGATGTTGAGCAGAATGAGCCGGATCGCGCGCCCGATGGTCGCATTGGCCGGCCAGCCGGGGCCGAACGCATTGTGGCCGCCGTTGATGTCGAGCTCGCGCGCCACCGGACCGTTCACGATTACCAGCGGCGCCACCGGGTGCGTGGTGGTTTGCAGGCCGTAGAGATTGAGCGGCCTGTCGCACATCGCTTCGACCGCCAGCATCAGCAGCGGAAAGTACTGCGGCTGGCATCCCGCCATGACGGCATTGGCCGCGATGCGCAAAGGCGTCGCCTCGCCGTTTCGCGGTGGCATCTGCGCGATCGGCTCGTCCCACGGCCGGTCGCAGTACGCCAGCATGCGCTCGACCCGCGCGGCGGTCGGCGGCACGATGGGAAGGCCGTCGCCCCAGCCGCGGCTTTGCGCCAGCTCGGTGGCGGCCTCGAAATCGTCGATGCCCTCCATCGCCACGCCGGGTGTTGCGAGGTAGCGCTCGATCGCGCTCATGCGCCCGCCTCCTTCCGCGCCGCTGCGATCAGATCGAGAACCTTGGGCAGCGCCTGCTGCGCGCGGGCGCGCACTTCGTCGATCTGAATGCCGCCCAGCGGATGCTGGATCATGAGCAGCGGCAGGTCGGGCGCACCGAACACTTTCGCCTGTGCGTGTCCAAGGCGCTCGAACGGCGTCGAGCACACCACGCCCGTGCACAGCCCGCGCTTTCGCAGCTCCGCCATGTCGTGGACACTCCACGACGTGCAAGCCCCTCAATCCGCCATCGCGGCGATGACGACGTCGGTCTCCCTTTCCAGTTGCTCGAGCACCTCGGCCGTGGCGCCGATTGCGGCGCTCGGCTTGCGCGTGCGCACGATGGTCGCGTCGGGATACGTCGCCTTCACGCCGTCGATGATCATCGCCAGCAATTGACCGGCGTTGCTCTTGTTGTTGTCGAGGATGCCGAAGCGCAGCCCGCCGGCCGCGGCCTTGCGCACACCGGATTGTGCCGTTTGCGGCGCCGGTGCTTCGGGAATGATCCACATCACGGAATCGGTCATCGATGCTCCTTGCATGATTCTCTGTCGCGGCGTCGAATGCGCCGCCGAAAAAACGTTTACCTTGGCTTGTCTGCGACCAGCCGTAGAATTCCTCCAGCGCTTCCTCGTCCTCGATGAGATGCCCCATGAGGACGGGCTCGTTGAGCGCGACGATCTTCTTGCTCGTCTCGATATTCACGAAATCGTACATGATGACGTTCGGCATGATGCGCTGGCGGTCGGCGAGCCGGCGTCGCAGCAGCGGTGGCTTCGACGGCAATGGTACCGCATCATCGCGGCCCGACCCGAAGGCACTTTTGCATGCGACGACCTTATCCGAACGAGTCCCAGAGCTCGATCATGCGCTTGCGCATCGATGCATCGGGCATCGGGCCGCGGCCGGCCTGCAGGTTGTCGAGCATGTACTCGGGCTTGTCGGTGCCCGGTATGACGGCAGTGATGGACGGATGCGACAGGTTGAACTTGAGGAAGAACTGAGCCCAGGACTTGACGCCGAGCTCGGCGGCGAACGCCGGCAACGGCCGCTTCGCGCTCTTGCGGAAAAGCGAATTGCGCCCGAACGGCAACGCCGTGAGCACGGCCGCGCCGACATCACGTGCAAGCGGCAGCAGCACGCTTTCCGCCTCCCGATCGCCGAGGGAGTAGTTCACCTGGAAGAAGTCGGGCTTCTCGCGCGCGAGCACCTTTGCGATCGCATCGTACTGGCGGTCGCGGCTCGTGGTCATCCCGACGTAGCGGCAAAGCCCCTGCTGCTTCCATTCGCGCAGGATGCCGAAGTCGAATTCCGGATCGCCCACGTTCCAGGCCTGCATGAGATCGACGCGATCGGTCTTGAGACGCTGGAACGAGCGTTTGAGCGATGCGTTCGCCGCTGCGTGATCGTCGCTGTAGCGATACTTGGTCGCGATGAAAAGCCGGTCGCGAACGCCGAGCTCCGCGACCAGGTCGCCCAGCCGATCCTCGGCACGTCCATAGGCTGGCGCGGTGTCGATCAGCTTGCCGCCGCCCGCAACCAGGTTGCGAATCACCTGGCGACGTTGCGCGAGCTTGTCCGCGTCGTTCTCGAAATCGAATATGACTGCGGTGCCGATCCCGACGATCGGGATGCGCTCGCCGCTATGCGGAATCGGCCGCGTGATGATGGCCTCGTCCGCCGCCGACGCCGGGACGGGCAAGCCACTGAGCGCCGCAAGCGCCGAACCAGCCCCGGCGGCGAGCAGACGCCGGCGCCGAACATCGACCGGATGATCCATGGAGGCTCCTATCGAACTATCGCAGAATGGATGACATCCACGCACGCGCTGCACGCTCCCCTCTCCCTCCGGGGTGAGGCCGGGAATTCGTGGACCACGGTCCGCGCCGGCCGAACGGCATCGGCCTGCATGCCGATGCGCGCCCTGCAAGGGAGGGATTGGGTGTGAGGGAACGAGCGCCGGCAAGTTTACCCGATCGCGTTGACCTTCCGGAACGACGCTCCGCCATGCACGGTTGCGCCGGAAAGCATCGCAGCCCGAGCATAATCGAGACCCGTATTTCGCCATCATTGCGCGGCATGCTGCTCGAATCGCGCGCCACTGCCTGAACAACAACAACGACAATGCGTACCAAGCTCATCATCCTGGCCCTGCTGACCGCGCTGCTGCTTGCCGGCGTTCTCGTCTATCGATCGCTGGCACCCGACGCGCCGCCGGCCCCGGGCGCGGACGGCAAATTCGTCCTGGTCGATGCGGCCGAGCGCGCGCTCGACGGGTCGCCGGCGCTTTCGCTCACGTTCAGCCAGCCGCTCGATCCGCGTACCCACTACGACCACTTCATCGAGGTGTTCGAGATGCCGCCGCGCCTCGGCGAGCGCCGACCGCGCTCCGACGATCCGGACGCGCACGAACCCGAAGATCGATACGCGTCGGGGGACCGGAGGAAATCCCCCGCGACAAGCACGGCAGCCGAAGACACCGAGGCCCGCGGCGGCAACAAGATTGCGCACGCCTGGGTGGTCGGCGAACCGGCGCCTGCTCTATTTTCCGCACGTCAAGCCCGAGACCCGTTACGTGGTGCGCGTGCAACCGGGTCTGACGGCCGCCGGCGGCGCGGTGCTCGATGCCGAGGCGCGCTACTCGGTGCGCACCGAGGCCGTTTCGCCCGCCTTCTACTTCGCCGCCAAGGGGTTGGTGCTGCCCTCGCGCCAGAACGGGGGGCTGCCGATCGTCACCGTCAACGTGCCCGAAGTCGATATTCAGTTCCTGCGCGTGCGCCCCGGGCAACTCGCGCGCTTCCTCGAACAAGCCGGATGGTGAACGGAACATTCGTCGCCCGCACCAGCCCGAGGCAAGGCTACGCGCATCGCTTCACCGAGCCCGGCCGCTATGAGATCACGGCGTTCGACGACTCGGGGCTGTACGATCGGATCAGCTTGAGCGTGCGCTGAAGGAAGGCAGGAGCGCGTTACCTAGGCATCACCCAAGGCATCCAGGAGCTCGAGCGCCTTCCTCGCGCTGCCTCGCTTCGCCCGCATACCGAACCGCAGCCGCGCATCGTGATTGGCAAGCGCAATGGTTGCCAGTTCTTCGATCAGCTTGTTGACGCTGATCTTGCGCGCTTCGGCCAAGGCCTTGAGCCTGCCATCAACGGCTGATAATCGCCGGCCAGGCAGGCTCGCAGAATCCGCCGCGATGCGCCCCCGCGCCTGAGCAGCGCACCAACGAACACATTCGTACCCACGACGAGCACGGTCACGAACCAATGATAGCGCCCGCACTATCATCGTACGAGGGCGAGATGTCACGACATTCGAATGTCGAATCCGACACGGCGACACAACAGATGCTTCCTTCGCGCCCTTGCGCATCGCCCAATGTTTGCTGCGTCAGCATGCAAACCGCATTGGCGGCGAGCCTGAGCAGCAATAGAGGCGATGGCACGAGCGGGCACGCCGGATGCAAAAAATGCGCTGCCGCGACGGCACTTTCGTCCTGCCGCATATTCCCTCACCGAGGCATCCCCAATGTCCCTGAGATCATCGTTCTGCGCGGCGTTCGCCGCCGCCCTGCTGCTTACCGCCTGCGGCGAAAAGGCGACGATTCCGGTGGAAGCGGGTTACGGCCCGAATCCCGAGCTGCCGCCACCCAATCGCACGCTCGTGCCGACTGTCCTGATCGCACCCGCGAAAGGCTGGCCGCAGGACGCCCAACCGACACCGGCGCCCGGTTTCGCGGTTACGGCGTTCGCGCGCGGGCTGAATCATCCGCGCTGGCTCTACGTGCTGCCGAATGGCGACGTGCTGGTGGCCGAGAGCGCACCACCTCCGAAGGAAGGCGGCGGCATCCGCGCCTGGATCATGAAATTCTTCCTGAAGCGTGCCGGCTCGGCGGTGCCAAGCGCGAATCGGATCACGCTGCTGCGCGACGCCGATGGCAACGGCATCGCGGAGACTCGCCACGCCTTCATCGAAGGGCTCAACTCGCCCTTCGGCATGGCGCTCGAGGACGGGCAACTCTACGTCGCCAACACCGATGCGATCGTTCGCTTCCCCTATCGCGACGGCGATATACGCATCGATGCGAAAGGAACCAAGCTCACCGAGCTGCCGGCTGGCCCGATCAATCATCACTGGACCAAGAACATCCTGTTTAGCACAGACGGCACGCGCCTGTACGCAACGGTCGGCTCCAACAGCAACGCGGCGGAGAAGGGTATGGCGGTCGAGCACGAGCGTGCGGCAATCCTCGAGATCGATCCGAGCACGGGCGCCAAGCGCGTGTTCGCTTCGGGCCTGCGCAATCCCAACGGGCTCGCCTGGCAGCCGCAGAGCGGACAGCTGTGGACCGCAGTCAACGAGCGCGACGAAATCGGCAGCGACCTGGTTCCCGACTACATGACATCGGTCATCGACGGCGGCTTCTACGGCTGGCCATACAGCTACTTCGGCCAGCATGTCGACGAGCGCGTGCAGCCGCCGCGGCCGGATCTCGTCGAGCGCGCGCTCGTTCCGGACTACGCGCTCGGCGCGCACACGGCCTCCCTTGGTCTCACGTTCTACGAAGGAAAGCTCTTTCCGCCGCGCTACCTCGGCGGCGCCTTCGTCGGCCAGCATGGTTCCTGGAATCGCAACCCGCGCAGCGGCTACAAGGTCATCTTCGTGCCGTTCCGGAATGGCAAACCGAACGGACCGCCGGAGGACATCCTAACCGGATTCGTCAACGCCTCCGGCGAAGCGCTCGGCCGTCCTGTCGGTGTTGCCGTCGACCGCCATGGCGCCCTGCTGGTCGCCGACGATGTCGGCGATGCCGTGTGGCGCGTGACGCCGGCCGCGACCGCCGCAGCGCGTCCGTGAGCTCGCTCGCGGCGCACGCGGCGGGGCCGAAATAGCCTGAGCCTGATCGCGGCTCGTCCCGCAACCCTGCAAGGCTGGCGGCGGCACTCACGTCAAGCCGTAGTGCTGCAGCCCCTGTGACGCCGCCCTTGGGCCGATACGAGCAGTTTGGATCGGCGTGGCGCAGGAGTCCGAATGTGGACTGGGCATGCCATAAACCGGGCATGCCGGATGCGCCCGCTCAGGCATCCGAATCCCATGGTCACTCGCCATGCAAACCTGCCGCCAACGACTGCTGGTCCGGCTGCCAAAACATCCGACAATCGCAGGTTATTTCTGGATCACGTATTTCCTGGCGATCGCCCTGCTGATCTTCAACTGAGGGAGTGGCCGAAGGCGCCCCGGCTACTGCCGGGCGAGCCGGTCGACGACCTCGGCTCCCACATCGCGCGCCTGCTCCAGCTGCCATAGCCGTCCGAGCGCTTCGGCACACGCGGCGCGCATGTGTCGCTTCTCGAGCATGCCGCAAAACTTTTCCTCGACTTCGGCATCGGTGATGGCGCTCTTGGCGTGTCCGGTCGGATAGCGCATCTCGGCCGTTTCGACCTCACCGGAATCCATGACAACCGTAAGCCGGCCTGGCGCGCCATCGGGATATAGCGCGGTCAGAGCTGGATCCTCGTCGACCTTCACTTTCCGCATCAGGGCGACCACTTGCGGGTCGGTGAAGCGCGCGCGCTCGAACGAGCTCTCCGTGACCGCGCCATCGAGGAAAGCGATGGCTATCGTATAGGGTAAGCTGTGATCGGCCGTTTCATGCGTGGTCGGCGCCCAGCGCGACGGGTCGTTGCCCATCATGTCGACCGCCGTGCGGTACGCTTCGACGCGGATCTCCTTCACCCGCTCGGCCGGCAGGCGCTTGCGCATATCGAGAGCGAGCAGGACCGCCGACTGGCCGTGATAGCAAACGGGCAAGGTCTTGATGTGCGTGCGCCCGATCATGCCACCGGGGTCGGGCAGATTCCAATCGAACCGCCCCGCGATATCGAACAAACCGCCCTCGCCCTCGAAGATCGCGGTCGGACCGGTGAATCCATCGCGCGCGAGCAACGCGGCGAAGATGGCGTTGCGCGCGGCGTTGGCGCCTGCACATCCTTTCCAGCTCGACAACGGCCCGCGCCGCGTCTGCGTCATCGCCATGTTCGGCACCAGTGCGAGCGCGATTGCATTGGCGAACTGTTCGCGCTCGAGGCCGAGGAGCTTGCCGGCGCCGACCACGGCACCGAGCACCGCATACACCGGCTGGTCCCAGCCTCGCGCGTTCCAATCGTGGGCATCGCACAGGCTGCAGTAGATGTCATACGCAGCCGCGTTGGCCGCAATGACCGCTCGTCCATCGGCGTGCGCGATATCGGCCGCGGCGAGCACGGCGGCCGTCACGTCGCTCGGATGACCGCGTGCCTTGCCGAGATAAGTGTCGCTGATGTCCATGAGACGCAGCATCACGCCGTTGGCGAACGCGGCGTTTTCAGGCGTCGATGCCGCGCGGCTGCCCCAGATGCGGGCCGATGGATCGCCCTGGCTGCGGCTGGCGACGGCGCGCGCCATCGCACTCAAAGGCTCGTCGAACGCACCGAGCGCGCAGCCGAGCGTATCGATCAGGCGTCGCTTGCATTCGTGCACCGCCTGCGCCGAGAGCGCCGCGTACTGCGATTGCAGTGCAAAGTCCACCAACTGAGCCGTTGTCTCATCCATGATCCGTCCTTGTCTCTTCGCCGTGCCAGGATAACAGCCCCTCTATAATCGGCGCACGATTTGCCGCAACCGCCTTGCCCTCGTGCGTGCACGGGAGGTTCGCCGGGCGCAATCGACTGCAATCCCAGATAGAAAGAAAGGCTCGTCATGAATCTCTGGACCGAACCCCAGCTGCGTTCGATCGACAAAATGCTCAATCCCAGGTCGATTGCCGTCGTGGGCGCTTCACCCAAGGGCGGCTATGGCGGACGCCTGTTCAACGCGGTGCTCAAGGCCAAGGATCGCGTCAACATCTATCCGGTCAACCCCAACTATCCGGAAATCATGGGCGTGAAGTGCTATCCGAGCGTGAGCGAATTGCCCGAAGCGCCCGACCTCGTGACCATCGTGGTGCCCTACGACAAGGTGCTCGGCGTGCTGCAGGAGAGCCATCGCAAAGGCGCGGGTTCCGCCATCGTCATTTCCGCCGGTTTCGCCGAGCGCGGCGTCGAGTCGCGGCTCGAACTGCAGCAGCGCGTGGGCGCGTTCGCGCGCGAGTCCGGGCTGCGCATGGCGGGTCCCAATTGCCTCGGTCTCGCCAACGTCAAGAACGACATCTGGCCGACCGCTTCCTCGCGCACGCTCGGCGGCCTGACCGGACCGATCGGGCTCGTCTGCCAGAGCGGCGCCACGGCCTTCGGCCCGTTCCTGATACGCGCCGTGGATAGCGGCATCGGGCTGTCCTACATCATCTCCACCGGCAACGAGACCGACCTCGAGTTCGCCGATTTTGCCCGCTACCTCATCGACGACCCGGACACGCGCGTGATCGCCGGCTTCGTCGAAGGCTTCAAGGACGTGCGCAAGGTGATCGCCGTCGCCGAAATGGCGGCCGAGCGCGGTAAGCCGATCGTGCTGATCAAGATCGGGCGCTCGGAATCCGGGGCGCGCGCCGCGCGCTCGCACACGGCCGCGCTGACCGGAGCGGATGCGTTGTACGACGCCGTCTTCGAGCAATACGGCATCATCCGCGTACAGGACTACGACGACCTGCTCGAAACCTCGCACCTGCTCGCGCATCAGCGCAAGCCAAAGCGGCGCGGCATCGCCGTGGTGTCGCATTCCGGCGGCATCAGCTCTCTGACCGCCGACATGTGCGGACTTGCGGGACTGGACCTGCCGCCGCTGAGCGACAAGGCGCGCGACGGCATCAATGCGGTCGTGAAGGAATTCGGCTGGGCGGCGAATCCGGCCGATGTCACCGGGTTCTCGCGCAGCGAGCAGTTTCCGCAAATCATGCAGCACATGATCGACGAGCCGGACGTGGGCACGCTGGTAGTCGCGAGCGCCGGCGCCGGCAACCAGGTCGATCAGGTGATCGAGCTGCGCGACAGCAGCGACAAGAACGTGGCCTTCTTCTGGACCGCGAGCCGCGGCGACAAGGGTCCGTTGGCGAAGCTCAAGAGCGCCGACATTCCCATCTTCTACACGCCGGCCAAGCTCGCGGGCGGACTCAAATCCCTGCTCGACTATCACGACTGGCGCGATCGCAGGGCTGCGGGCGAGAAGGCGCAGGTGGCGCCGCCCACGCCGGAGCAAACGCACATGATCGAGCGTCTCGTCGCTTTAGGCAGGCCGAATCTTTCCGAGAGCGAAAGCAAGCAGGTCCTGGCCGCGTGGGGCATCGCGGGCACGCGCGAGGTGGTGGCCCAATCGGCGGAGGCGGCGGTCGACGCCGCGCAGCGGCTCGGCTATCCGGTGGCGCTGAAGGTCGACTCGCCCGACATCGCACACAAGACCGAAGCCGGCGTGGTGCGGCTGAATGTGCGCAGCCTCCCGCAGTTGAAGCGTGCGGCGCGCGACCTGCTGGCCGCAGCACGGGAGTACGCACCCAAGGCCACCCTGCGCGGCGTGCTGGTGAGCCCGATGGCGTCCGGCCTGGAGGTGATCGCGGGAGCGACCAACGATCGCTTCTTCGGCCCCGTGGTCATGTTCGGGCTCGGCGGCATCTTCACCGAGCTGCTGCAGGACGTGAGCTACCGCTACGCGCCGTTCGACGTCGAGACCGCCCGCGAGATGATCCACGAGACGCGCGCCGCGCGCCTGCTCACCGGCTATCGCGGCAAGCCGCCGCTCGCGGTGGACGCCCTTGCCGAGGCGCTCTCGCGCCTGTCGCTGCTCATCGCGGACCATGCCGACCGCATCGCCGAGATCGACGTGAATCCGCTTTTCGTGAGCGAGGACCGCGTGGTTGCCGCCGATGCGCTGGTGGTCTTGCGAACCACGACGCCGGCGTGACCCCGCGTTTACGGGACGCTTACAATACTCGTCTCCCGATGCCGCAGCACGATCCTTCGAGGGCGCCCACCCGTGTTCTTTGAGAACGTCGATTTCTCCGCGCTGGAACTGCCGCCGGCCGCGCTTGCGCTGCGCGAGGAGGTGCGGGCCTTCCTCAAGGCTGAAGTTGCGGCGGGCGCCTTCACGCCGCATCTGGGC
>JBOIEI010000817.1:0-2828 GCA_050741055.1 Burkholderiales bacterium
GCCTCGGGCTTGGCCGCCTCGGGCTTGGCCGCGGGCGGTGTCACCGCCACGGGCGGAGGCACGGCAGCACCCTTCAGCTCCAGCAGCCGCTGCATGTCCTTCAGCGTCTTTTCCAGTGAGGCGATGCGCTCGTTCGCATCCTTGAGCGTCTTCTCGCGCGCAGTGGCCTCTTCTTCCAGGACGCGGATGCGGTCCTGCAGGTCCTTGTCGGCCGCGCCGGGAGCCGCCCCCGGCGCGCCCTTGGAAACCTTGACGACCTCCTTGCCCGGCGGCGCGGCCGGCGCCGTCTCTTCCACCTTGGTCGTCACCTTGCCGGTGGCGGCGCGTGCGTCGGCCACCGGGGTCTCGGGAACAGCGTCGGCGACGCGCTGCCGGTACGCCTTCCAGTCCGCGGTCTGGACACGGATCTCGTTGCCGGCCTCGGTGCTCGATACGTTGCCCAGCTCGGCCGCATCCGGAATGCGCAGGATGCGCCCCGTGCGCAGCAGATTCATGTTGTTGTTGATGAACGCGTCCGGATTGTTGCGGAAGATGCCTACCAGAACCTGGTCCAGGCTCACGCCTTCAGGCTTCACGCCGGTGGCGATCTTGCGCAGTGTGTCGCCCGGCTGCACCGGTCCGTAGGTGCTCTTGCCGCTATCGACCGGGCTCGCGGCGGCTCGAGCCGACGGGGCAGCCATGGGCGCTGCCGTCGCGGGCCGCGTATCGGGAACCGCGTTCGGCGTCGCGACCTGGGTGCTGCCGAAACCGGGCGGATCGACCAGCGCCGTGTACTCGCGCACCAGCCGGCCGGTGCTCCAGGTGAGCTCGATCAGCAGATCGATGAACGGCTCTTCGATCGGGCGTCCGGACGTCACCCGGATGTAGGCGCCGCCGTCGGGACGGCGTTCGACTGTTGCTCGCGCGCCCACGAGCGCCGAGTTGTAGTTGATATTGGCGTTGCGATAGGCGTCGGGCGAAGCGACCCGCGCCGTCAGGGTTGAAAACTCATCGGGGCGCACCGAGACCAGCTCGACGTCCGCCCGCAGGGGCTGACCGATGGCCGAATGGAGCGTCAGTCTGCCGAGACCGGCGGCGTATCCGGCGGCGGGCGAAAGCCCCAAGGCCAGCGTGACCAACGAAGCAATTAAGGATTTCTTGCCCACTCCCGCCACCCTGATCGTTTTTTGGCACATTTAAGCTAACATCATGGGGTTATCGATGCAAGCTAAGAGGCCCATTAAAGAATCGCCGCAATCCCCGTAACGCATCGGAAGAATGATGCGCGTGGCGTAAACGCCACAGCTTGCCGGGCTTCGCCCCTTTCTGCCCTCTATTCCGCGCTTATGGCACCGGACCGGCCCCGGTCTCTTTGCTCGGACCGGACCCGGCCCTTTCGCCGGAACCGGGGTTCCGGTCCGTTGCCGCAACCGCACCTCATCGGGTGTGAAGCACCTCGAGCATCCGCCGCAGCGGCTCAGCCGCTCCCCAAAGCAATTGGTCGCCGACGGTGAACGCCGTCAGGTACTCCCCGCCCATCGGCAGCTTGCGCAAGCGCCCCACCGGGATATCGAGCGAACCGCTGACGGCCGCGGGCGTGAGCTCATTGAGCGTCGCTGCCTTTTCGTTGGGCACGACCTTCACCCACTCGTTGCCGCCTGCAATGAGGCTTTCGATCTCCGGCAGCGGCAAATCGCGCCTGAGCTTCATGGTGAGCGCCTGGCTGTGGCAGCGCATGGTGGCGATACGCACGCAAATACCGTCAAGAATGACTTCGGAACCGTTGCGCTTGCCCAGGATCTTGTTCGCTTCCGCCTGCGCCTTCCACTCCTCGCGGCTCTGGCCGTTGCCGAGATCCTTGTCGATCCAAGGGAGCACGCTGCCCGCGAGCGGGTGCTCGAAATGCTGGCGCGGAAAGTCGGCACGGCGCATCGCCGCGTGCACGGTCTTGTCGATATCGAGAATACGAGCCGCCGGGTCGCCAAGCGCAGGCCGCGCGGCCTCGTGCAGCTCGCCCATCTGGTCGAGCAGTTCATGCATGTGCTGCGCGCCGGCTCCGGAAGCCGCCTGATAGGTCATGGCCGTAGCCCATTCCACCAGGCCTTCCTTGAACAGCCCCGCCAGCCCCATCAGCATGAGGCTCACCGTGCAGTTGCCGCCGATGTAGTCGCGCCCGCCGGCGGCGAGCGCCTGGTCGATCACCGGCCGGTTGACCGGATCGAGCACGATGGTCGCATCGTCTTTCATCCGCAGCGGCGATGCCGCATCGATCCAGTAGCCCTTCCACCCGGCCGCTCGCAACCTGGGGTGGATTTCGCTGGTGTAAGCGCCGCCCTGGCAGGAGACCAGCACCGGCAGCGCTTTGAGGCGCTCGATATCGTGAGCGTCGGCAACGGGGACGACTGCGCGGCCGATGTCCGGTGGCTTCGGCAGGGGCTTGGACGTGCTGAAGAACACCGGCTCGATACGCCCGAAGTCGCCCGTCTCGCGCATGCGCTGCATCAGCACCGAGCCGACCATGCCGCGCCAGCCGATGAATCCCACGTCCGTTTTCATTGCCGTTCCATCTCTCGTCTCACGCCGGGCGCCGCTCAGGCGCGCAGCGCGGCGACCACCGCGTCGCCCATCTCCGCCGTACCGACTTGACGCGCCTCGGCTTCATGGATATCGGCGGTGCGATAGCCTTGCTGCAACACCGTGCGCACCGCGCGCTCGATGCGCTCGGCGGCGTCCGTCCGATCGAAGGTATAGCGTAGCATCATCGCCGCCGAAAGTATGGTGGCGAGTGGGTTGGCGGCGTTCTTGCCGGCGAGATCGGGCGCCGAGCCGTGAATCGGCTCGTACAATCC
>JBOIEI010000818.1:0-3347 GCA_050741055.1 Burkholderiales bacterium
GCTCCCGACCGTGCGGCTGCCGTCCATGCCGTTGATGACCAGACGTGCAGCCGGCGTGAAGCGGTGCGCCCGCCCCGACGCGGGATCCTGCAGGACGAACCAGACCTGGCCGCGATAGCGGTGGCGCTGCATGCGCGCATGGCTGCGCATGCGCGGCTTCAAGCCGGCGACGCGGTACCACGAAGCGCTGAGCAGCGGGCCTGCCATCGTTTACCTGAAAGGGGCCAGGCTCGATTTATCAACGCTACAGACGTGAAGATAGATCGATCCCATGATAAATCGAGCCTGGCCCCTGCTCAGGGCATCCAGGTCCAGAACGCGAGCCGCAGCCAGTCGATCAGGTGATGGGTCCAGATCCAGATGAGCCGCCGCTCGCCGATCGCGATCTTGCCCACGCCTTCCATGCCCGGGCGCAGCCGCTCGCCCGCGATGTCGGTGCGCGCCTCGACGCGGAAGTAGTTGCGCCCCTCCTCGGAGGTCGATACCGGCGTGACCTTCGCGACCGAGAAAGGCATGCGGCTGCCCGGAATCCCGGAGAGCGCGAGCTCGCCTTTCTGTCCGACCTCGACATGCGCGATGTCGCGCTCGTCCACCTGCATGATGACGCGATAGGCGTCGAGCGGCGCGATCTCGAACAACACCTTGCCCTGCTCGACCGGCGTGCCGAGCAGCTGGCTCAAATCCCCGCTCACCACGACGCCGTCGAACGGCGCGACGATGCGCGAGCGCGACAGCCTTTCTTCGATCAGCTCGAGCTGCGCCTCGGCCTGGTTCACCTGCGCGCTCAGCACGTTCATGCTCGGCCGATCGCGGGTGGCGAGCGCCTGGCGATATTTGCGCAAATGCTGCTCGCGCTCGGCCTCCCAACGCATCTTCTCCAGCAGGAGATCGCGATCGTCCAGGCGCGCGAGCAACGCGCCGACCTTGACCACGTCGCCCGCGCGCACCGGGCTCTCGGCGATATAGCCCTCGAAGGGCGCGACCGCCGCGCGCTGCACCGCGCCCTCGACCACGGTCTTGGCCGCGACCCGGTGCTCGCCGTCGGCGAAGGATAGGAAAAGCACCACGGCCAGAGCGAGCGCGCCGAGCAGCTTCCAGCCCGGATGACGCGGCCCGAACAGCGCGCGCGTGCCGGCGGCGGCACCGTCCCACGCGCGCCGCGGAATGCTGCGCTCGTTCTCGCGCTTCAGATCGAGCACCGGCCCCAGCAGCAGGCCGAGCGTGCGCACCAGCTCGACCGTGGGCGCATCGAACGCCTCGCCCTGGGTGCGCTCGAGCATCAGCACGCCCCAATCGTGGCCGTGGGCCGCCAGCGGCGTCGAGACGATGGCGATGTCGCCGGCATCCTGCGCTAGCGCGGCATGCGCCGCGCCGAGCAAGGCGTCGTCGCCGAGCGCCGGGTGCACGAACGCCGTGCCGAGATCGAGCACTTCGTCCATCGCCTCGCCGATGCGACGGGCCAGGTTCGACTTGGCATCGAAGGTCGCAGTATGCGAGATGGCGAGCACCCGGCACTCACCGCGGCGCTCGGCCCCGACGGTGACGCGCTCGCAGTCGAGGCGGCGCGCGAGATCGTTGGCAACCGCCAGCGCCGCGGCGCGAAAGCGATTCTCCTGCACGGCCGTCGCAACCAGCTCGGTGGCAAGCGCAAGCCGGTCGAGTGTTGCCTGGCGCTGCTCGTAATCGCGGCTACGGTAGAGATCGACCAGCCAGGCCGCGCCCCAGTGGATCAGCCGCAGCGCTTGTTGCAGCTCGGCATCGGGCCGCGAGCCGAGGTCGAGCACGACGGCGCCATGCAGGCCGCCGGCGACTTCGATCGGATAGGCAACCCGGGCGCCGCGCACCCGCCGCTCGGCTTCGATCTGGATCGGCTCGACGATGCCCTGGCGCTCCGCCAGCGCTCGCTGTGCGGTCGGGGCAAGGTAGGCCATGTCGCGGGCCGGATCGGGCCAGATGGCGGCCGGCACATACGTGTTCTCGTGCTCCGAGCGCGTCAACAGCAGCGCGCCCAGCACCTGCTCGACTTGCGCGCAGAGGATGGCGAGCCAACTGGCGAAGAACTGGTCGGCCGAGCGTGCCGCTACGAACGCGCTCCAGGCGGCCGATTCGGCGTCTCCCGCCTCGGAGGCGTAGTGATGCTCCGCGGCTCGATCCGCCTCGAGCGTACGTTCAATCCCGGAGGGCGATGACATTGTTCGATTAGCGTGCAGGAGCTCGGAGTCTACCCGGTTCGCCTGCGCTCCGGTTGGCGTGTTCGGCGAGCGCGTTTACCGCCTCGCCGCGGCCTTCGCGATCCCGCCCGCTGCGGCAAGCTGCGGCACGACGCGCGGCAGCGTCACTTTCAACTCCGCGTTCGCATCGGCACGGCGCGATTTCTCGGCTGCGACGAAGCCGCGTAGCCAGTCACTCGCGGGTTGGACGGAAGCCGATGCCCAGTCGTCGGCTGCGCCGCGCGCGAGATCGATCCGCAACGGCGCCTGCACCGCATCCCACGACGGCGGCATGGCGACGACCGGAACGATCGAAGCATATCCGCTTCACGTTTTACGACATCGCTCACGCCCGCGATCTCGACCAGCGGGATGATTCAGTGCTTGTCGAGATGCACGCTCGCAAAGCTGCCCGGCGCATCCTCGATGACCTTCAGCTTGCCGTCGCCGGGAATGCGCGCCGGCACGCGCGTGCCGGCGTGCTGCTCGATCCACGCGGCCCAGTCGGTCCACCAGGAGCCGGGATGCTGCGTTGCGCTTTCGAGCCAGGCGTCGGGATCTCCGGCGGGCTGGTCGCCGGTCCAGTAGCAGTACTTGTTGCCCGCGGGCGGGTTGACGATGCCGGCGATGTGGCCCGAGCCGCCAAGGACGAAACGTACCGCACCTGACAGTAGCTTGGCGCCTTCGAACGTCGTCTTCCAGGGCGCGATATGGTCCTCCGCCGTCGAGACGAAGTATGCCGGCTGCTTGATGCTGCGTACGTCGATGGGCACGCCGCCCAGGGTGATGCCGCCGGGCTCGCGCAGGCGATTCTCGAGGTACATGTTGCGCAGATAGAAGCTGTGCATCGCCGCCGGCATGCGCGTGGAGTCGGAGTTCCAGTAGAGCAGGTCGAAGGGGAAGGGATCCTTGCCCAGGAGGTAGTTGTTGACGACGAACGACCAGATCAGATCGTTGGCGCGCAGCATGTTGAAAGTGTTCGCCATCTCCGCGCCTTCGAGATAGCCGCGCTCGTTCATCTTCTCCTCGAGCGCGGCCAGTTGCTCCTCGTCGATGAAGACGGTCAGCTCGCCCGCTTCCTTGAAATCGACCAGGGTGGTGAGGAACGTCGCGCTCGCGATCCGCTCGACCCCGCCC
>JBOIEI010000819.1:0-6173 GCA_050741055.1 Burkholderiales bacterium
ACCGGCGCCCAGCGGCCCAGGTCGGACAGCGCCTTCCACTCGGCCGTCTCGTGCAGGTTCTCGCTCGCGAGCATGTATAGCGCGGAGTAGACGAGGAAGCCCTTTTCGTTCGGCGCCGCATCGCGGAAGCGGATGATCTCGCGCACGCCGTCGAGCTCGAGGATGTTGGGAATGTGATCGTGGTCGTAGATGTCGTTGAATTCGGCCTCGTCCTGCGGCGCGATCTCGAACGTGATGATCATGCAGAAAGGCGCGTCGCCGGTGCCGGTTGATCCAGTAGCCATGACAGTCCTGATCCTCTTCGAATGAAGCGCAAGAAGCCGACCCGATGCTCGGGCGGAACGGATCGCGATGGTCCTGCGGCGGAGGGCAATAGGGTCATCGGCCGTTTTCCCGCACGGATGAGGCAGAATAGCACGCAGCCAGCCATCGCTGGACTTCGGGACCCGCCTCGCCCTGCCTATCCAGGATCGGCGAGCGAAGAGAGATGCGCATGAAGCAGGATGAAGACAAGGTGAGCACGACGGCGGAAACGGATGAGGCCCTCGCCTATGCGCCGATGCACGCGCTGGCCGAGCGCCTGCGCACGGACGCGCTGAGCGCAGCCACGCTGCTCGACTGCTACCTGCAGCGAATCCGTCGCTACGATGCGAAGCTGCACGCGTTCGTCTCGGTGTACGAGGACGAAGCACGCATGGCCGCGGAATGGGCCGATCGCGCATTGCAGGTCGGCCGCGACCTCGGGCCCTTGCATGGCATTCCGATCGCGTTGAAGGACCTGGTCGAGATCGAAGGACTGACGACGACCGGCGGCTCGCTATATTGGCGCGAACGCGTATCGACCGTAACCGCGACCATCGTGCGGCGCCTGACCGCGGCCGGCATGATCGTCCTGGGCAAGACGCACATGGTCGAGTTCGCCTTCGGCAGCTGGGGAACCAACACGACCATGGGCACGCCGTGGAACCCGTGGGACCTGGGCGTCCCCCGCACGCCGGGCGGATCGAGCAGCGGGTCGGGCGTGGCCGTGGCCGCTGCTCTCGCGCCGGCGGCGATCGGCAGCGACACCGGCGGTTCCGTGCGCATTCCCGCGAGCCTGTGCGGCATCGTCGGGCTGAAAACGACGGTCGGGCGCGTCAGCAATCACGGCACGCTGCGGCTGAGCGAAGCGCTCGACACGATCGGGCCGATGACGCGCGACGTCGAGGATGCGGCGCTCCTCTTTTCGGTCCTGCACGGGCCCGACATGAAGGAACCGCAGACACTCCGGCACGCGCCGGTGGACGTGCTGACGGGTCTCAAGACGCCGGTGGCCGGCTTGCGCCTCGCGGTGTTGCCGCAAGTGGATCTGGGCGAAATCGACGACGAAGTCGCTCGCGCCTTCGAGCTCGCGCTCGAGGGCTTCCGTGGGCTCGGCGTGCGCATCGATACGCTGCGGCTACCGGTCGCGTTTGCGTCGCTGGCCGATCTCACCGGCAAGATTATTGCATCGGAAGGCCATGCGCTGCACCGCGACTGGATCCATCGCGATGACCTGCCGTTCGATCCGGATGTACGCGATCGGCTGCGAACGGGCAAGGCGCTATCGGCGGCGGATTACATCGAGCTCATGGCGCAGCGGCAGCGGCTGTGCCATGACATCGACCGCGTGCTGAGCGACTTCGACGCCCTGCTGCTGCCGACCACGCCGCATCCGCCCCTGCCGCTCACCGAGGTCGACCAGAGCCAGGCGCCGATGAGCCGCCTCACGCGTCCCATCAATCTGCTGGACCTGTGCGCGTTGGCGCTGCCCTGCGGCTTCACGCGCGCGGGCCTGCCGATCTCGCTGCAGATCGTTGGCCGAGCCTACGAAGAAGCGCGCATTCTGCGCATTGGCTGGGCGTTCGAGAACGCAGCGCAGTGGCACGCGCGCCGGCCGTCGATGCCCGCAGGCTGATTCGTCACTGCCGCAGGGGGATTGCTGCTGCACCGTTGGCGCCGCTTACTTTCTGCTGCGCCAGGAAACCGGTCAGCGCGTTCACGCACGCTTCGGGGTAGCTCGCCGCGACGTGATAGCCATCGCCCGGGAGCGCCACGAGCTGCGCGTGCGGCAGCCGTTCACGATAGACATCGGCGTCTGAACGGCTGTAAGCGCGCCGCGGCGCGCTCGTCGTGAGCACGAGCGCGGGACATCTGACTTCATGCAGCGTCGCCGCGATATCGAGGTTGCTCACCCAGCGCATGTAGGCGCGTGCGGTTTCGATGGACGTGCGCCCCATCAGATTCACCCTCCACCTGCCCCCGGCAGGCGGCATCGCGCTTCCCAGCCGCGGCGCCATCGTCTCTTTTGCCCAGCTGCGCAGGCCGTGCGCTTCCATGTGAGCGAGCCACTGGTCGGGTTTGGGCGCCTCGAGCGGCGTCGACGCGAGCGTCAGCGTCAGTACGAGCTCGGGACGGCGGCGCGCGACTTCGATCGCGATCAGGCCGCCGCTCTTCGCGCCGACCACGTGCGCACGGCCGCCAGCCAGCTGCTCGATCACTGCAGCGGCTGCGGCCACGAAGCCTTCGGTCGAAAAATCGGAAATGCCTCTGACCGGGCTCGACCTGCCGAAACCCGGCTGGTCGTAACGGATAACGCGCAGCCGCCGGCCCAGGAGCGGCACCCAGGCGCGCCACGCCTCGGTCCGTTCGGCGAAGCCGTGGATGAGCACGATCGATTCCGGATTCGTCCACGGATCGGTCCAGTCGTCGATCCGATGGTGGAGGCGAACATCCGGCGTGAGCGTGAGATACGCCAACTCAGGCAACGGCGTGCTTGTCGATGAATTCCCGGGTCACCCGCGCCGTCATGTCCGGGTCGGTCGCTGCCGCGTGATAGCCGTCGAGCGGCAGCATCGCGAGCCCGGAATTCGGAATCGTTTTCTGCCAGCTTGCGAACACGTCGCGGCCGCGGTGCGCGGTGTCGGTGCCGATGACGAGCGTGGGGCACTGGATACGCTTCACGTCCTCGCGAATGTCGATCGCGCCCACCCAACGCAAGTACGCGTGCGCCGTCGAGACCTTGGTCTTGCCCATGAGCTTGGACCACCACGCGATGCCGGCCTCGGGCATCCGGCTCCCCATGCGGCTGCGCTGCGTGCGTCGGGCCCAGGCCTGCATGCCGTCGCGCTCCATCTCTTCGATCCAGCCCTGGGCCGCCGGCGGCGTGACCGGCGAGCAGGAGACGGTGACCGTCTTCACGAGCTCGGGATGCGTCGCCGCGAGCACCATGACGCTGATGCCGCCGCTCTTGCCGGCGACCACGTGCACCGGTCCTTTCGCGACCTTGCGGATCACTTCCGCGAGATCCTCGACGTAGCGCCCGGTCGTGAGCGGATAGTCCGCGGGCACGGCGCCCGAGCGGCCGAACCCGCGCTGATCAATGCGCAGCACGCGATAGTGGCGCGAGAAATGTGGCACCCACGCGCGCCACGCTTCCGTACTCTCGGTAAAGCCGTGCACGAACAGGACCGTTTCGGGAGTCGTCCATGGATCGGTGTGATCGTCGATCACGTAGTAGAGCTTGCAGTCGGGCAGTTCCAGGTAAGCCATCGCTATGGGTCTTTCCGCATCGTTCGCAGGATTACTGCGTCTTGATCCCGCTTTCCTTGATGATCTTCGCCCATTTCGCCAGGTCGGCGCGGATGATTGCGTCGAGCTCCGCGGGCGTGTTGCCGCCGGGCGTGGCGCCTTCGCGCACGAGGACCTTGCCGAACTCGGGCGAACGGATGATCTTGACCAGCTCGCGATGGAGCTGGTCGATCACCGGCTTCGGCGTGCCTGCGGGCGCGAGTATCGCATTCCAGCCGCGCGCTTCGTAGCCGGGTACCGTGTCGGCGATCGGCGGCACGTCCGGCAGTGCGGCCACGCGCTCTTTGCCCCCGACCCCGAGCGCACGCACACGCCCCGCTTTCACCTGCGCCGCGGCGGTGCCGACCGAGCCCATGAGGTAGAAGTCGAGCTCGCCGGAAATGAGCGCGGTGAGCGCTTGCGGCGAGCCCTTGTAGGCGACCTGCGCAAACTGGATGTGCGCCAGCGAGCGCAGCAGCTCAGCAGCAAGCGCGCCCATGCTGCCGGGGCCCACCGCCCCGTGGTTGAGCGCGCCGGGCTTCGCTTTCGCCAGATCGATCAGCTCCCGCATCGTGCGGGCCGGAGACTGGCTGCTCACGATCAGCACCGGCGCGACCGCGCTCACCATGGTGATCGGGGCGAAGGCTTTCGCGGTGTCGTACGGTATGTCGCGATACAGGCTCTGATTCACCGTGTGCGACGGATACACCATGAGCAGCGTGTAACCGTCGGGCGCGGACTTGGCGACGATCTGCGAGCCGATGATGCCGCTCGCACCCGGACGATTGTCGACGATCACCTGCTGACCCAGGCTTTCGGTCAGCTTCTGCGCCAGGACACGACCAAGAATGTCGGTGATGCCGCCCGCACCGGACGGGATGATCATGCGGATGGGCCGCACGGGGTAGTTTTCCGCACCGATAGCGCTCGCCGCACCGAGTGCCGCGGCGAGCACGAGCAGACAGGCTGATCCTTTCATTTCTGCATTCCGTTCGAGTTCGATGTCCAGGCGCCGCCGACGGGCAACCCACGATCGTCACCGGGAACCGATGTCTCTCGAAAAGCCGCCCACGTCGATCGGCATCGTCGTGGATGTGAGCGAGTATAGAGCACCCGCAGTCGGAACAACGTCGCGGCGAATACGTCGATTCAGGGTATCTTTCGGGGACAGCAACGGAGCCGATGGGAGCCAGGCCGATGTCGACCCAAACGACCGCCGCGCAAACCGCACTCGAACCGGCAGCGTATGCCGAGTACTTCGTGCCGGTCGGCACGCTCGAGCTGCATGTTCAGGATTACGGCGTTTCCGGCAAGGCGCCCATCCTGTGTGTGCACGGGGGCGCCGCAAATGCACACTGGTACGATTTCGTGGCGCGCGGTTTCCACCCGGACTACCACGTGCGCGCGGTCGATCTGCGCGGCCACGGCGACAGCGAGTGGGACACGTCAGCCACGCCCGACTACAGCTACCAGCGTCATGCGGCGGATATCCACGAGCTGACCGAAAAGCTCGATCTGCGCGATTTCGTCCTGATCGGACATTCGATGGGCGGGATGGTGTCCAGCGTCTATGCCGCGACCTACCCTGGCCGCGCCAGGGCCTTCATCGTGGTGGATTCGAACCTCGTGATGACACCCGAGCGGATCGCCGGATTCAATGCAGTCGGAAGTCGCGCAGGCCGGGAATACGCCAGCCAGGAGGAGTTCATCGCCAACTACCGCGTGCGTCCCAGCGGCAGCACGGCCGCTCCCCGGATGCTGCGCCATATCGCGCAACACAGTGGACGCCGCTTCGACGATGGCCGCTGGCGCCACAAGGTCGATCGCAACGTGTATGCAAGCCGCGAGCTCTTCGACAGCCTCGCCCTGTGGAACCACATCCGGATTCCGTCGCTTCTGATGAAGGCCGCGAACAGCACGCGCATGACGCCGGAGGCGATCGCCGAAGTCCGATCCCGTGCGCCCCAGGTGCAGCTCGCCCTGGTTCCCGACAGCGATCACCACATCACGCTGGACAACCCGGCAGGCTTCGTTCAAGCGGCTAGGAAGTTTCTGGACTCGATCGATTAACCGCGACGACCCCTGCACTGCCCGTTGACTGCCCATTCCGGGCCCGGTGTATTTTCCCAAGCACGCATGTTTCCCCAAGACACAAAGGCGCTGCGATGACTGATCTCGAACTGCTGGAAGAATTGAAGAAGATCGATACGCCGACCATCACCAACGTGGTTGCGACCTATCCGGGACGGCCGCTTTGCCTGGAGATCTACAATCCCTGGACCGAGAACTGGTACACGAACAACACGCTCTCGTGCTGGTATCCAGAGATGGGGCCCATCGCGGGCTACGCGGTGACGTGCACGTACGGTCGGCCCGATCCGACTTTCAAGAGCCTGTCCCTGATGAATGTGCTGGAGGCGATGGACAAGCTGGGCAAGCCGTCCATATTCTGTTTCCAGCAGAAGTTTCCCGGCGATATTGCCGACAAGGTGGGCCTGTCCGGCGGCAACATGACCTCTTCGATGCGCGCTTGCGGCGCGGTCGGTGCGGTATCCAATGGCCCGTCGCGCGACATACACGAGATC
>JBOIEI010000820.1:0-6275 GCA_050741055.1 Burkholderiales bacterium
CAGTCGCACATCGAGCCGATCGACCTTGCCAAGGCCAAGGAGTGGAAGGACGGTCTGGCGACGAGCAAGATCTCGTTCAGCGAGTGGCCGGTCGGGCGCGACCTCGACTGGCACCCGGCGCCGCGGCGGCAGTTCGTCATCATCCTGTCTGGGCAGCTCGAGATCGGCTGCGGCGACGGCACCAAGCATCTCTTCGGTCCCGGCGACGCGCGACTGGTCGAGGACACGACGGGCAAGGGCCACACGACGCGCCAGATCGGCAACGAGCCCTGCGTGACCGCCACGATCCCGCTCGTAAATCAATAAGGAGCCTCAGCGATGGCCAGCAAGATCCTCTTCTGCCCGAAGCAGCCGCCCGTGATCATGGAGATCGTCAAGCAGCTCACACCGGCCGGGTTCGAGCTCCTGCCCGCGGACATCGACACGCCGGAGTTCTACGAAGCGGCGGCGCAGGCCGAGTACTATCTCGGCTTCGCGCGCCGGATGGGCAACGACTTCTTCCGCGCTGCGCCGAATCTCAAGCTCGTCCAGCTCACGAGCGCCGGGTACGACCAGGTGGATCCCGAGGCGGCGAAGAAGGCGAAGGTGCCGGTGTCCAACAACGGCGGCGCCAACGCCATCGCGGTGTCCGAGCACGCCATCATGCTGATGCTGGCCGTGTACAAGCGGCTCGTGCAGTTCCACAACCATATCGTCGCGGGCAACTGGCGGGTCGGGAATCCGGCCGAAATCCGCGTGCACGAGCTGTCCGGCGCGACGCTCGGCATCGTCGGCCTCGGGAACATCGGCAAGAAGGTCGCGCGTCGCGCGGCCGGGTTCGACATGACGATCCAGTACTACGACATCAAGCGGCTCACCGAGGACCAGGAGGACGCGCTCGGCGTCCGTTTCGTCCTCTACGACGAGCTCCTGAGGACCTCCGACGTCGTGACCCTGCACGTGCCGCTCGACGAGACCACCCGCAACCTGATCGGCGCCGCCGAGCTGGCGATGATGAAACCGACAGCCGTGCTGATCAATACCTGCCGCGGCCCGGTCGTGAACGAGAGCGCCCTGCATGATGCGCTGAAAGCGAATCGCATCGCCATGGCCGGCCTCGACGTCATGACCGAGGAGCCGCCCAAGCCGGAAAATCCACTGTTCGTGCTGTCGAATGTCATCCTGACGCCGCACGCGGCCGGACCGACGGTGGAGAACTGGGCCGATCGCTTCCGCAATGGCTTCGACAACGTGCAGCGGGTGCACGCGGGGCGCAAGCCCAAGTGGGTAATCCCGGAGCTGCAAGACATCGTGAAATAGCCCGACTCGAGACGCTACGACAGGCCCTATGACAATGAAAACGCTTCGAACTTCGCTCGCTGCGGCCGCGCTCACTTTGGGGTGCAGTGTTCAGGCCGCGGACACCTGGCCCTCGCGCCCGGTCCGACTGATCGCGCCGTTTCCCGCGGGCAGTTCGGTGGATGCGGCTGCGCGCGTCATCACGCCGACGGTGAGCGAGGCCCTCGGCCAAACGATCGTCATCGACAATCGCGCCGGCGCCAGCGGCGCCAGCGGCGTCGAGATCGGCGCGCGTGCTGCGCCCGACGGTTACACCCTCACCGCCGGCACCACCACCACGCACGCGCTCTCGAAAGCGCTCAATCCGCATCTCGGCTACGACCCGCAGAAGGATTTCGTACCGATTACCCTGATCGGCCATCTGCCTTACATCCTCGCCGTGAACCCGTCGGTCGCTGCTACCAATCTGCAGGAGCTGATCGCGCTGGCGAAATCGAAGCCGGGACAGATCCGCTATACCACGGTCGGCAGCGCCAGCATGGCGCGGCTGGGCGGCGAGCTGCTGTCGAACCTGACCGGCATTCAGATCACGCCGATCGCGTACAAGAGCTCGGCCCAATCCGTGGTCGACACCGTCGGCGGACGCATCGAGCTGCAATTCGGCACCATGGCGCCCGTGCTGCCGCACGTGCGCTCGGGGAGACTGCGTCCGCTCGCCGTGACCGGCAGCACGCGCTCGCCCGCCCTCCCCGATGTGCCCACGGTGCAGGAAGCAGGCATCAGGAATTTCGAAGTGACGCTGTGGCTCGCGGTATTCGCGCCCGACCAGACGCCGAAGCCGATCGTCGAACGCCTCAATCGCGAGCTCACGACGGCGATCGCCGCGCCGCAGGTGCGCGATGCGCTGATGACGCAAGGCTTGCAGCCGCAAACCACGACATCCGCGGAATTGACGCGCTACCTCTCGGCGCAGATCGCGAAATGGACCGAGGTTGCGCGCAAGGCCAACCTCAAACCGAAATAGTCTCCCGGCAGCCGTTCCGGGTCACTTGTTGCGCGTCCGAACCGGCTGCACGCGCTTGGTGCCGCCCGGCAACGGCAGCGCGGTCTTGTACTTCACCTGCTTGAGCGCGAAGCTCGACTTGATGTTCCCGACGCCGGGTATGCGGGAAAGGAAGTCGACGATGAAGCGCTCCAGCGCCTGCACGTCGGAAACGACCACGCGCAAGAGGTAATCCGAATCCCCGGTCATGAGGTAGCACTCCATGACTTCGGGACGCGCGGCGATCTCGCGTTCGAAGACTTCGAGCGCGGATTCGACCTGGCGCTCCAGGCGCACCTGGATGAAGACCGATACGGTGAGTCCGAGCGCGAGCGTATCCAGCAGCGTGACGTAGCGCTTGATGTAGCCGCCTTCCTCCAGCCGGCGGACGCGGGCGAGACACGGAGACGGCGAGAGGTGAACGGCGCCCGCCAGCTCGACATTGCTGATGCGCGCGTTTTCCTGCAATCGTCGCAGGATGTTCCAGTCGACGGCATCGAGCGTGTCTTGCGGCATGATCTTCTGGGAGCTCATTTGTTCATAGCATTATATGCGGCACGGCGCGCGCTTCCCGAGCGATTTCGAAACCAAGTACCGGGCGTGCGGCCCTATCATGGGCGGATTCCGAGCTGCGAGAGCGTTGCCATGACCGACCTGTCCGAGATTGCCTCCGCATTCTGGCGCGTGATTCCCGCCGACCCCGATCCGGGGGAGACGCGCGAATGGCTCGATGCGTTCGAATCGATGCTCGCCGCGGAAGGGACCGAGCGCGCGACCTTCATACTCCGGGCACTGCTCGACCAGGCGCGCGCGAAAGGCGTGAAGCTGCCGCCGGTGTTCAATACGCCCTACTGCAACACCATACCGCTCGCCGAGCAGCCGCAGTATCCCGGCCACAGCGAGATCGAACAGCGCCTGATCGGGCTGGTGCGCTGGAATGCTCTGGCCATGGTCGTGCGGGCGAACTCGGCGCACGCGGAGCTGGGCGGCCACATCGCGAGCTACGCTTCCGCAGCCGACCTGTTCGAGGTCGGCTTCAATCATTTCTTCCGTGCCGGCCAGACGGGCGATCTGGTCTACTTCCAGCCGCACTCGGCGCCGGGCGTCTACGCGCGGGCCTACCTCGAGGGGCGGCTGAGCGAAGAGCAACTCGCGAACTACCGGCGCGAGACCGGCGGCAAGGGTCTCACCTCGTACTGCCATCCGTATCTCATGCCCGGATTCTGGCAGTTCCCGACCGGGTCGATGGGCCTCGGGCCGATCACCGCGGTCTACCAGGCGCGCTTCATGCGCTATCTCGCCAATCGCGGTTTGCTCGATACGTCCGGGCGCAAGGTCTGGGCGTTCGTGGGCGACGGCGAAATGGACGAGCCCGAGGCGCTCGCCGGGCTTTCGCTCGCGGCTCGGGAAGGGCTCGACAACCTGATCTTCGTCGTCAACTGCAATCTGCAACGCCTCGACGGGCCGGTACGCGGCAACGGTTCGATCGTGCAGGAGCTGGAGGGGCTTTTCGCCGGCGCCGGCTGGAACGTCGTGAAGGTCCTGTGGGGCTCGGATTGGGATCCCCTGTTCGCCCGCGACCGCGAGCAGGTGATCCTCAAGCGGCTGCACGAGACGGTGGACGGCGAGTTCCAGAAATACGCCGCGACCGACGGCCGCTTCAATCGCGAGAACTTCTTCAACAAGTACCCCGAGCTGCAGGCGATCGTGGCACACATGTCGGACGACGACATCGATCGCCTGCGCCGCGGCGGCCACGATCCGGTGAAGATCTATGCGGCCTATTCGGCGGCGGTTTCGCATCGCGGCCAGCCGACAGTGATCCTTGCACAGACGAAGAAGGGCTACGGCATGGGCCACTGGGGTCAGGGCCGCATGACGACCCATTCACAGAAGAAGCTCGACGCCGACGCGCTGAAGGAATTTCGCGACCGTTTCGCCTTGGCGCTCGGCGACGAGCAGGTCACCACTGCGTCGTTCCATCGCCCGCCGCCCGAATCGCAGGAGATGCGCTACCTGCACGCGCGCCGGCAAGCGCTCGGAGGCTACCTGCCCGAGCGCATCGGGCGCGGGCCCGAGCTCCCCGTGCCCGATCTCGCCGCCTTCGCCGTCATGCTGGAACGCTCGGCGGGGCGCGAGCAATCCACGACGACGGTGTTCGTCAATATCCTGTCGCAACTCCTGCGCGATGCGACCCTCGGCAAACGCATCGTTCCGATCGTGGCCGACGAGGCGCGCACGTTCGGCATGCAGTCGCTGTTCCGCCAGGTCGGCATCTACGCCTCGCTCGGCCAGCTCTACGAGCCGGAAGACCACGACGAGCTGCTCTATTACCGCGAGGCGCGCGACGGGCAGATTCTGGAGGAAGGCATCACCGAGGCGGGCGCCATGGCCTCCTGGATTGCGGCGGCCACGAGCTACAGCGCGCACGGCACGCCTATGCTGCCGTTCTACACCTTCTATTCGATGTTCGGATTCCAGCGCATCGGCGATCTGGCCTGGCAGGCCGGCGACTCGCGCGCCCGCGGCTTTCTCGTCGGCGCGACGGCCGGCCGCACCACGCTCGCCGGCGAAGGCTTGCAGCATCAGGATGGGTCGAGCCATCTGATCGCATCCACCATTCCGAATTGCGTCACCTACGACCCGTGCTTCGGCTACGAGCTCGCCGTCATCGTCCAGGATGGCATGCGGCGCATGCTCGCGGCGCAGGAGGATATCTTCTATTACGTGACCGTGAGCAACGAGAACTATGTGCAGCCGCGCTTGCCCGAAGGCGCGGAGGAAGGCATCCGGCGGGGCATGTATCTGCTGCGGCGCTCGGCGCTCGAAGACGATGCCAAGCGGGACGATGCCAAGCGGGACGATGCCAAGCGGAGCGATGCCAAGCGGAGCGATGCCAAGCGGAGCGATACCAAGCGGAGCGATACCAAGTGCCCGGCCGTACAGCTCCTCGGCAGCGGACCGATTCTGCGCGAATCGCTTGCGGCGGCCGACCTGCTCGAACGCGACTGGGGCGTTGTCGCGCACGTCTGGAGCGTCACGAGCTTCACCGAACTGCGGCGTGATGGCGCAGCCGCGGCGCGCGCCCGGCGGCTCGATCCGGATTCGACGCGCGAGAGCTACGTCGCGCACTGTCTCGCGCCCACGCGCGGGCCGGTCATCGCCGCATCGGACTACGTGTCCGCGGTCTCGGATCTCATTCGCCCCTGGGTGCCGCGCCGCTATGTCGCGCTCGGCACCGACGGCTATGGCCGCAGTGACACGCGGGTGGCCCTGCGCCGCTTCTTCGAAGTCGACCGGCACAGCATCGTCGTGGCTGCGCTGTCCGCGCTGGCCGACGAAGGCAGCATCGAGCGCGATCGGGTTGCCGCGGCGATCGCGAGCTACGAGATCGATGCCGCCCGGCCGGATCCGTGGACTATCTAGCGCATTCCCCTCTCACGGGGTGGCGCAAAGCGTGATGGAACCGGTCTGCGTGAAGATGTTCGGAACGCCACGAACGAGCGTGGACGGTCCGGCGCCACCCGGGAGCCCGGCCTCGGCGATATAGAGCGAACCGTCTGCGGCGAACGACAACCCGCGCGGGTTGTTGAGCCCGCTGGCGATCACGGAGCCGGTGTAGTCGGCAGCAGACACCGCGGCGCAGGCGAGCACGCCTGCTGCTGTCAGCGACGATCGTGCAAGTGATCGGATGGCGCGCTGGGAGTCGGCCGCGTGTCCTTGCAAAAACGAATGCCGCTCGAGCATGGCTGGTCCTTTCTTCGTGTTGATGGACGAACCCAGGCACCTGCCGCCGGCTGCTCGCCCGGGAGCAGAGCGCTCCTTGGCGACAGGCAGAGCAGCACACAGCAAACATCACTCCTGTCGCACCGTCTCCAATTTCGCCGCTCGACCGCAATCGTTGCGTACCCACGCCGAATGGGCGTGCGGCCCGCAACCTGCATGCCTCTATGAC
>JBOIEI010000821.1:0-5341 GCA_050741055.1 Burkholderiales bacterium
AGCCAGCCTTACCTGCACCAAGGGCGACGTTATCCGACAAAGGAGACGAACATGGGGCAAGTCCTGGGACTCGGCATCACGCACTATCCCGGTCTCTCGTTCAAGGGCAATATGTGCCGTCGCATCCGGAAGTGCCTGGAGGATCCTGCGCTTCCGGAGAAATTCCGCGATCCCGAGAATTGGCACCCGACCATGCGGCTGCAGTGGGGCGCGGACGATGGCCAGGCGCATTCCGACCGCCACCGGCACGACATGATCGAGCAGTTCCGTCTGGTGCGCGAGCAGCTCGATGCGTTCTCGCCCGACTTCGTCCTGCTCTGGGGCGACGATCAGTACGAGAACTTCCGCGAAGACTGCATTCCGCCCTACTCGCTGCTCGCCTACGAGGCGTTCGAGTTCCAGCCGTGGAAGCACCATGCGCGCGGACCGAACTCATGGGACGAGCCGGTCGACCAGGCCTTCAGCGTGAAAGGCCACCGGGCGGCGGGCAAGTACCTCGCAACCGCGCTATTGAAGGAAGGCATCGACGTCGCCTATGCGTACAAGCCGCGGCACGCGCAGCTCGGACATGCGTTCGCCAACTCGGTGCTCTACCTGGATTACGACCGCAAGGGCTTCCCGTATCCGATTCTGCCGTTTGCCACCAACGCCTACGGCAGCCAGGTCGTATCCGCGCACGGGGCGCCGATGTATCCGTCGCAAGCGCTCGCCGCTCTCGGCCCCAACGAGGAAAACCTCGATCCGCCCGGGCCGCAACCGTGGCGCAGCTTCGATGTCGGCGCGGCGATCGGCCGTGCGCTCAGGGCAAGTCCCTGGCGGGTGGCGATCATCGCCTCGTCGAGCTGGAGCCACTCCTTCCTGGTGAAGAAGCACGGGCTCATGTTCCCCGACGTGGAGTCGGACAAGCGCTATGACCCGGCGCTGTGCGAGGGCGACTGGGAATTCTGGCGCGACACCTCGATCGAGCAGGCCGAGGACCGCGGCCATCACGAGCTCCTCAACTGGTTCGCGCTTGCCGGCGCCCTGCATGCGCTCGGCATCCGCAAGCCCCAGCACGCCGTGTTTCTGGAGTCCTGGATCTCGAACTCGGACAAGGTGTTCGCGGTGTTTCCGCCGAGCGCTGAGAGCCGGGCTGGGGCGCGGAACTAGAACGCTGCCATAGCGTCGCCCGAACCCGCCCGCCCGCAAGCGCGAGGCGGGCGCTACGCCGCGCCGTCGTAACGCTCGGTCTTGTTGATGCCGCGCTGAAACGCAAGGTATTCGGCGCGCGTCATCGGCGCCTTGTAATCGCGCAGGACCTCGTTTGCGACCGCGGCATCGCCGTACAGCAGATCGACCGCCGTCATGGCGAGCGCCTGCGCCTGCCCCAGGTAGGCAAAACGCGGATCGGTGATCATGTAATCCGCGCCGTGTCCCGCGCCCGACGCACCGCTCATGTAGCCTTGCACCGCGGGCATGATCTGGCTCAGGTCGCCCATGTCGGTGGAGCCGGTGCGATGGCCTTGCGTGACGTAGCGCTCCGGACCCACGAGCGCTTCGGCATTGCGCCGGAAGACCTGACCCAGCGCCGGGTGGTTCGTCAACGGCATGTAGCCGGGCAGCGTGGTGATCTCGACTTGCGCCCCCATCGCGAGCGCCCCGGCCCGCAGCGCGCGATCGACCTTCGTATTGGCATCCATGATCGCCTGCACCGACTTGCCACGCACATAGGTCTCGAGATGCACTTCGCCCGGGATCACGTTCACTTGCCTGCCGCCTTGCGTGATCACCGGATGCACGCGAATGGTGTCGCGCTCCTGAAACGTTTCGCGCAGCGCGTTGATCGCCATCAGCGCGAGGTTGGCCGCATACAGCGCATTGATGCCGAGATGCGGCGAGCTGCCCGCGTGCGCCGCGCGCCCGATGTAGCGCACGGTCTTGACGACGCAGCCGTTGTTCGAAACCGCCGTGCCGGCGGACTTGTCCTCCGAGCGGCTGGTCGTATGGATGAGCAGCGCCATGTCGATGTCGTCGAAGTGGCCGTGGCGGATCAGCTCCGGCTTGCCGCCGAGAAACTCGAGCTGGCCGGCACGCACCTGCTCCAGGCGCCAGGCGATGTCGCCGTATTCTTCCGCCGGCACCGCGAACGGCACGATGCGCCCGGCCAGGTGCTGCATGGCACCCGTATCGATCAGCGCCATGGTCGCACCGACCACTGCGGTAACCTGCGCGTTGTGTCCGCAGGCATGCGCCGCGCCGGTGACAGGATCGGCCAGCGGATGACCGCTCACGACCAGCGCGTCGAGCTCGCCGATCAACGCGACGGTTGGCCCCGGCTTCGCGCCCTTCAGCTCCGCCTTCACCCCCGTGATTGCCAGACCGGTTCGATGCGCTACCTCCACCGCTTCGAACATCTTCGCCACTCGCGCGGCGGTCTTGAACTCCTTGAAGCCGAGCTCCGGCTGATGGCGAATGGTCTCGCCCATCTCGATCAGCGCTTCGGCGCGCCGTTCGATCGCCTCGCACACCTGCCGTTGCAGCGCTTCCTTGCCGGTCGTCATTGGGTACCTCCGATCATTTGTCCCGGGCTCCCTGCTCGGGAGCGACGACGCTCGTCATTCCCGTAGGCGGGCCCCCGAATAATCATTGCCGCACCGGGCTCAGGCGTGCAACAAGTCCGTCAGCTCGGATATCTGCTGCACGCGCTCGAAGCGGTGCACGACCTCGAGGGCACGTTCTATTCGCTCTGTGGGAAGCGTGCTCAACGGCATGAGCGCGCGGTACTTGGCATCGATGTCGGACCATTCGATGCCGCGCGGTCCGGAGCCGCGCGGGAAGTCGACATGGCTCGAAAACTCGCGGCCGTCTTTCAGCGTAATCGTCACGGTGGCGCCATGGTGATGCGGGAAGCGGTCGGGATACGCCTTGGGGTTCGGGTCGGTTTCGATCTTGTCGATCAGCGCGGCAATCACCGGGCTCGAGACCTTGTCCGGCGACGCATGGATCCAGCCGTAGCCCCGGTCGGCGATGGCGGCGGCCACGATGTACGCGGGGCTGTGCGCAACGCCGATGAGATCGGTCGGGTGCGCGGGTCCCGGCAACGTGCGATATTTCGGCGCGGAAATCGTGATTTTCGACACCGACGCGGGCTCTGCGTCGGCTGCAATCGCGGCGTTGGCGGCCGCCTCGGCGGCGGCGTGATGCGGATGGCCGCCGGGAACGAGCTTGACCGCCATGTTGGTCACGATGTCCCATTCCTTGCCGAGGTCCCTGGTGACGTCTTCCAGATGCGCGCCGCCGTAGGCCGAGAAGAAGCCGCGCGGCGTTTCGAGAATGTCCGCTTCGGCGATGAATCCCTTCTGCGCGGCCGCGGCAGCGTTCATGCCCAGCATGGCCGACAGTCCCGCGTGATACTCGCGCGCGGTGCTCGTGGTCGCCGCCGCATGCAATCCGCCGATCGACGTGGCGGCCAGCGCGATGGCCTGGGTCATCTGCTCGGCGGACAGCTTGAGCAGCCGGCCAGTTGCCACCGCGCCGGCGAAGATGGTGGAGATCGAACTGTGGAAGCCGCGCTCGCTGCGTCCCGGCGTGAGCGCCTCGTCGATGCGCCCGGCCACCTCGTAGCCCAGCACCATGGCGGCCAGCACCTCGCGCCCGGAGGCGCCGGTGCGTTCGGCCGTCGCGATCGACGTCGCGGTGATGATGGTGCCGATGTGGGCGATATTGCGCAGGTCGCTGTCGTCGGAGGCGGCGGCATCGCTCATGACCGCATTGACCCGCGCCGCTTCGGTGGTCGGAAGCTTCGGGCCGGCATCGAACCAGACGGTGGCTTGCGCCGTGCCGCCGCGCTCGCGCGCTAACACGCGGATGATGGCCGAGGACGCGATGTCGCGCCCCATCGCGGCGCTCGCGAGGGTGCTGGCGATCACCATGCGCGCCCGCTCCAGGGCGAGCGGCGGAAGTGCCTCCGTCTTCGCACCGACGACGAATTGCGCCAACTCGCTTGCAATGCTCATGGCGTGTCGCTCCCTGATATCGGCGCGGCTGCACGCACGAGCCTGACCGAGCAGGCAGCGCTAATTCCCTGACGCGTCGATCGATCGACCCCAACGGCCATTACCTGGACTCCCCTTGGCTTCATGGCGAAGTATTGCATGTTCGAGGGTAGAATGCTTCGAGGTTCCTCGACCGAAGTCGAGACGGCAAGATACGAGACAAGACATGAATCGAAGGCGTTCCTGGCTGATCGCTCCCGCTCACGATCCGGAAGCGGTGAAAACCTGCCTCGGCTGCGATGCGGACGTGCTGGTGCTCGATCTCGAATATTCGGTGCCGCCGAAGCATAAGGAAGCGGCGCGCTCGGGATTGAACGATCTGGTGCGCGCACTCGGCCCGATCCAGCGCGAGCTGTTCGTGCGCATCGATCGCGCTACGCGCTGGGCCGACGCGGCAGCCGCGGTGGTGCGAGGTGTGAATGGCATCGTGTTCGCGGGAGCCGAGCAAGCTGGCGAAATCGCCGAGCTCGATCAGCTCGTCGCCGCGCTGGAGAAGGAGCGCGGGCTGGAGCTCGGCGCAATGGAGCTGGTATTGATGCTGGAATCCGCACCGGGATTCTGGAATGCCGGCTCGCTCGCGCAAGCGAGTCCTCGGGTGACGGCACTGGGCGTCGGGCGCGTAGACCTCACCATGCAACTGGGCCCGGTCCCGCAGGACGAGTTTCGGCTTTACCGCTATCTGATGACACGGGCTGTCGTGGCGGCGAGAACATTCGGTAAACAGGCCCTGGGGGCCCATTGGAGGCCCGGTTCGCGCGGCGGCCTGGCCGATGCCCGGCACACGGCACGGGCGGCGCGCGAGGCGCGCCTGATGGGATTCGAAGGTTGCCTGTGCGCCGCAGCCGACCAGGTCGCCGCGGTGAACACGGGCTTCGCGCCCGGCTAGGCACGAACATGCATATCTCCTCCGATGCCAAACCAGCGAGCGGCGAGCGGCCGATGCCGAAATACATTCGCCGTTCGATGCTCGCCCTGTCCATCGACGACCCGGACCTCGAAGCGAAGGCGTTCGCCTCGTGGGCCGATGCGATCGTGCTGGATTTCGACAAGCCGACCGGGCTCGACTGGCAGGCGAGCATCCACTCACGCATGCCTGCTGCCATCGGCTCGGCGGCCCGCAGTGGCGCTAAAGTCTTCGTGCGCGCGGATTGCAACGCGGCGCGTGCCGAGCTCGACGCCGCCGTGTTTCTCGGCATCGCCGGCGTCGTGCTGAAGCAGGTGCGAGATGCCCAGGGCGTGGTCCGCGCCGCCGAATATTTGGCCGAACTGGAAACGGCCCGCGGAATCGATTCCGGGTCGATCGAGAT
>JBOIEI010000822.1:0-1970 GCA_050741055.1 Burkholderiales bacterium
GCGTTCAAGCGCATTGCAGCGAAGTACTCGGCCGAGGAGAAGCGGGCGCTTTTCCACGATACCGCGGCGACGGTTTATCGGTTGAGCGTGCAGGAGGATCGGAGGTAAAGGGAGAGCGAGCTTCGCGCGCCGAGTCAACGCCCGGCTTCCGCAGCCTGCGCGCGCTTCAGCGCCTGCGCCTTGTGTGCATCCTTGGCGGCGCAAGCGGCCGCCCATTCGAGCGTCCGCTTCGCCTTCTCATGCTCGTACTTGTCGATCACGCTTCCGTTCAGCGTGCCGACCGCTTCGCCCTCGCCGCTCAGACGATCGAACGCTTCCACGACCTTGTGCGCCCAGGCGACTTCGTCCGCGCTCGGCGATAGCCCCGAAACGAGCGGCGCAATGAATGCCGGGTGCAACGCGCCGGCGTGATGAATGCCTGCGGCATGCAGCGCCGCGGCCTGGGTGACGGCCTGATCCGCCTGGTCGACTCGGCCCGACGGGTTGGGCACGAACACCCCGCCCGTGGCTTCGATGCCGAGCGCCATCGCCGCCAGCGCGACATGGTTCACCGGAAAGGCGTACTGGTCGAAATCCGCGAACATTTCGATGCCGAGACTGACCGCCATGTCGTAGCCGCCACCGCCGCCCATCGACCAGATCCTGCGCGGCGTTGCCGTCAAGATCTCGCCGATGTTGACTGCGCCCAAAGCGGATTCGATCATGGGATAGAGCTCGATGCTCAACGGCGGGATGCCGCGTTCCTTTTCCAGGCGCAGGATGATCTCGTGCGCATGCCGCACCTCGGCTGCGGACTCTGTCTTCGGCAGCATGATGCGATCGACCCCGGGCCAGACGGCGTAGGGCAGATCGGCGTCGACGAACGGCTTGTTGATGCGCACGTAGATCGAAGCACCCGCCCTCGATGCCTTGGCGATCGACTCGCGGATGAGCGTGCGGCAGCGCGCCTTTTCGGCCGGCGCTATCGAGTCTTCCATGTCGAGGATGTACACGTCGCCGCCGCGCGTCCAGGCGCGGTCGATGAAGCGCGGATTGGTCGGCGTGACGAACATCGAGCAGCGGGCGACGCGGTTGTTCATGGCACGCTCCTCGCGGCCGGCGCACGATGCGCCGCAGCCTTCTGCTCGTCCCGAGCGTTGGCCCGGTTCGCCCAGGCGAGATAGACCTTGGCGCGCAGGTCCACCGGCACGTCGATCATCTTGCCGTCGAGCGGCACGGATGCCATCCCGCGCGCGAGCCCCTCGGCAAAGACCTCGATGACTTTTTCGTAGTATGCGGCCTCGTCAACGCTCGGGCGAAAGCCCTCGTTGCAGGCGGCAATCCACGATGCGTCGGGACAAAGCGCGCCCTTGAGCCCGGTATCCCGGGCCCGTCGCACGGCGGCGCGCAGCACCTCGTCGCTCGCCCGCTCTCCGGTCAGGCCCAGCGGGTAGCTCATGCCCAATGCCTGACCGCCCACGGAGATCGCCGCCGTGATGAGCTGTGACTTGACGTAGTCCAGCGGATCGAAATCGAGCTCGGGACTTGCCTGCATGCCGAGCGTGTTGCACAGCGCCGGCTCGTTCAAGAGAAATGCGCCGAAGCGGTCGCTGGCACGAGCGATCTCCAGCGCATGCCAGACGGCCGCGGCGTTGTCGATCTCGACATCGATCTCGAGCGAACCGGGCTCGATGCCGCGGGTCGCCTCCAGTTCGGCCAGATGTTCGGCGGCGCGGACCATGCCCTGGGCATCTCGCACCTGCTTCAGCACGACGCCGGCGATGCCGAGGAACACGGCGGCGTCGAGCTCCGCGCGCGCCGAGTTGCAATTCGCGCGCACGAACACGCTAGCGCCACCCCGGGCCGCCGAGCCGATGGCAGCAGGCATGCGCGAGCGGACGCTAGCCTGCCAGTCGAGCCCGGTCGGCTTGTCGAAATCCAGCACGATCGCATCGGCCCACGAGGCGAACGCCTTCGCTTCGAGGTCCGGG
>JBOIEI010000823.1:0-7273 GCA_050741055.1 Burkholderiales bacterium
GGACTCGGACGCGCGGCGGCCGTTTCGCGCAGCGGCGCGGCCACAAGCGCCGTCTCGGCACGGCTCGCCCCGACCAGCTCGCTGATCGAGGTTGCCGGCAGCGCGATCACCTCGAAACCGCCGGCGACCTTGGCGTTCGATACGATGAGCGCGTCCGGCCCGAGCGCCTCGCGCACCAGCTTGAGGACCTCACGGGAGTTCGCAGCGAAGAATTTGCGTGGTTTCATCATCGAGCTCCAAGCACGGCACTGACACGGATGCCCTTGCTATCGGGCACCTCGGAATGGGACAGCACGCGCAGCGTGGGCACGCTGCGACGCAGGAATCGGGACAGCAACAGGCGCAGCGCCGCCGGCACCAGCAGCACCGCCGGCAGGCCGACGGCTTCCTGTTCCTCGGCGGCGCTCTTCGCCTGCGCGGCCAGCGTTTCGGCCAGGGCCGGCTCGATCGCGGCGGCATCGCCGGAGCCGACCGCCTGCATGAGCAGGCGCTCCAATGCCGGGTCGAGCGCGATCACGCACATCTCCTGCGATCCGGGGAAGAGGTTTTGCACGATCGAGCGGCCGAGCGCGCCGCGCACCGCCGCGGTCAGCTCCGAGGGGTCCTGCGTGCGGCTGCAATGCTCGGCCAGCGCCTCGATGATCGAGCGCATGTCGCGCACGGGCACCGCTTCGTCGAGCAGGTTCTGCAGCACCTTCTGCAGCACCCCCAGCGGCACGGCCTTGGGCACGGTGTCTTCGACCAGCTTGGGCGAGTCCTTCGCCAGCCGCTCCACCAGGCCCTGGACTTCCTGCCGGCCGAGCAGCTCCGAGCCATGCTTCTGCATCAGATGATGCAGGTGGGTGGCGATCACGGTCGCGGCGTCGACCACGGTATAGCCGTAGCCTTGCGCCGTTTCGCGCTGATTGGCTTCGATCCACACCGCCGGCAATGCGAACGCCGGGTCCTGAGTGCGTAAACCCTGCAGCTCGGCGCTGACCCGGCCCGGGTTGATCGCGAGGAACATCGTGGGATGGGCGTCGCTGCGCCCCAGCTCCACGCCCTTGAGCAGTATGCGGTAGGCATTGGGCCGCAGCTCGAGGTTGTCGCGGATGTGGACTGCGGGCGAGAGGAATCCGGCCTCCTGCGCGAACTTCTTGCGGATCGCCTTGATGCGCTTGAGCAGCTCCCCGTCCTGCGCGCGATCGACCATCGGAATCAGCCGGTAGCCGACCTCGAGCGCGAGCACGTCGACCGGTACGACGTCGTCCCAGCTCACGTCCGCCGCATCGGTCGAAGCGGCCGGCGTTTCGGATGCGGCGGCAGCGGCCGCCGCTTCGGGTTCCGCGGGCTTGCGATTCTTCAGCATCCACGCCATGCCCGAGAGGGTCGCGGCCAGCACCAGGAAGGCGATGTTCGGCATGCCCGGGATGAGTCCCATGATGGCGAGAATGCCGGCGGTGAGCATGAGAGGCTGCGGGCTTCCCAGCATCTGCCCCACGAGCTGCTGGCCGATATTCTGATCGGTGCCGACGCGAGAGACGACGAGGCCCGCGGCCGTCGATATCACCAGCGCCGGGATCTGCGCGACCAGGCCGTCGCCGATCGTGAGCAACGTGTAGTTGCGTGCCGCGGTGGCGAGATCGAGATCGTGCTGCGCCACGCCGACGATCAGGCCGCCGATCACGTTGATGAGCAGGATCAGAATGCCGGCGACGGCGTCGCCGCGCACGAACTTGGAAGCGCCGTCCATCGACCCAAAGAACTCGGCTTCTTGCGAGATCGCCGCGCGCCGCTTGCGCGCCTCGTCCTCGCCGATCAGTCCGGCGTTCAGGTCGGCATCGATCGCCATCTGCTTGCCGGGCATCGCATCCAGGGTGAAGCGCGCGCTCACCTCGGCGATGCGGCCCGCGCCCTTGGTGATGACGACGAAGTTGATCACCACCATGATGATGAACACGGTAAGGCCGACGGTGTAGTTGCCGCCGACCAGGAAGTGGCCGAAGGCTTCGATCACCTTGCCGGCCGCGTCCGGTCCGGTGTGACCTTCCAGCAGCACGACCCGGGTCGAGGCGATGTTGAGCGACAGGCGCAGCAGTGTGGTGAGCAGCAGGACGGTGGGAAACACTGCGAACTCGAGCGGCTTGCGGGTGTTGACGCTCACCAGCAGCACCAGGATCGAGACCGCGATATTGAACGTGAACAGCACGTCGAGCAGGAACGGCGGCAGCGGCAGCACCATCATGGCGAGCACCATGACGATGAGCACCGGTCCGCCCAGGCCGAGCAGGTTCTTGCGGTCGAACACGGCGGGCAGTGCGGCGGCGGCCTGGCTCATGCGCGCACCTTCGCGGCAGGCGTGTCAGCGATCGGCTTCATCGTGTCTCTCGTGCGGTGGTCGCATGTTCCGGATCGAGCTCGAGCGGAACGGCGATGCCTTCGGGCGCGACCGGCGCGGCGCCGCCGTGACTCGCCTGGCGGCGCAGCTGGAACACCCAGGCGAGCACTTCCGCCACCGCGGCATACAGCGCAGCCGGAACCTCGTCGCCGATCTCGCCATGACGATAGAGTGCGCGCGCGAGCGGGGGCGCCTGCAGCACCGGCACGCGATGCTCTTCCGCCAGCTCGCGAATGCGTCCGGCGATCAGATGCATGCCCTTGGCGACCACGCGCGGCGCGCGCATGGCTTTGTCGTCGTAGCGCAGCGCGACGGCATAACGCGTCGGGTTCACCACCACCACGTCGGCGGTCGGCACCGCCGCCATCATGCGCTTGCGCGCCATCTCCCGCTGCTGGCTGCGGATAGCTGCCTTCACCTGCGGATCGCCTTCCTGCTCCTTGGCTTCGCGGCGCAGGTCTTCGCGGCTCATCTTGAGCTTGGAGCGGTGGTGCCAGATCTGGAACGGGACATCGAGCGCGGCGATCAACGCGAGCGAGCCCACGACCGCGAGAAAGCACGATCCCAGGATCCGTCCCCCGTGCGCGAGCGCGGCCGGAAGCGGTTCGCCGGCGAGCCCCATGGTCGCATCGGTTTGCCCGAGCACGACCCAGACGGCCACGCCGAAGATCAGGATGACTTTTGCGATGGCCTTGGTGAGCTCGGCGAGGCCCGTGGCGGAAAAAATGTTGCCCAGTCCCTTCACCGGGTTCAAGCGAGCGAAATCGGGCGCGAGCGACTTGGAGGAAACAAGCCAGCCCGAGAGCAGCATGGGCGAGACCAGCGCGACAACGAAAAGCACACCCAGTAGCGGGGCGATGGTGATGGCGGCATCGATCGCCAAGGCCTGGAAGCGCTCGAGCATTGCCGCAGGTTCGCCGATGTCTCCGGGCGCGATCGCGAGTCCCGAGCGCAGCAAACCGGAAAACGAGCCGCGCAGCGCTCCGGCGGACAGCCACAGCCCCATGCCCGCCGCGGCAAGCAGCATCAGCGTGTTGAGCTCGCGCGAGCGCGGCACCTGCCCTTCTTCGCGCGCCTGCTCGAGGCGGCGTTGTGAAGGGGCTTCTGTTCGTTCGAGATCGGATTCTTCGGCCATCCCGGCGCTCCTGGACGAACGCGATTATGGGATGGAGGGTCGAGCCCCAAAGGAGCGAGAAAGCGGGGGTTTAACCCGGATATTTCACCGGGCCGGCCCGTAGGCAAGACATCGTGCGGAATGTGCGGTCAAATGCCGCAACCAGGGTCGGCGGCGACCGACGAGGATTCGTCGGCGACGAAAGGCAGAAGCGCTAGAGCGGGCAGCGTACGGTAATAATCCCATTCGCGTGCGGCGGCGAGCGCGATCTTGCGCACCCGTTCCCATGCCTGCGGCTGCGAGGTGCGCAGAAAGCGCTGCAGCTGGGCAAGATCGTCCTGGATCGGCGCGCTCGGCCAGCCCGCGTAGCAATGGCGTGCGAGGACGCAGGCCAGACGGACGTTTACGACCCGCGGGTTGGGCGCGGCGGTCTCGTCGTTCAGCTCCGCGACCAGGCCGGGCACCTCGAGCCGCGCGAGGAGCTGCGCGCGCAGTTGGTCGGCTAGCGACGATTCGACATCGACCGGCATTGCGCAAAGCACGAGCAGCAGGTGCGCGCTATCGTGCAGCAGCGCCGCGACCATGATTTCTTCCGGGTCGATGTCGTGACGCTGCAGTGCCCAATCGCGCGCGAACAGCGCGGCCAGCCGCGAGCGGCTCATGAGCGCTCGTACCTGCTCGAGCACCGCGCCGTCCAGGCGCTCCTCCAGCGTCGGCAGCTGCTCGAACTCGCGGAAGAAGCGCGCCTGGCCGAGCATCATGATGGCGTGCGCGATGGTGGTGATGTCGACGGTCTGGCTGCGGGTGCGATGGCTGTAGAGAAAGCGCAGGACACGCAAGGTCATGAGCGGGTCGCGCAGGATCGCGGCGGCCAGCGCGTTGCCCGAAACGCGCTCCTGTTCCGCGCGCAGGCGCGCGATCTCGTCCGCGGTCGCCCGCAATACCGGCACGTCCGCCGCGGCCTGCTGCAGCAGGATATCGACCCCTGGGTCGCAGGCAGCGGCTGGCGGCATGGTCGGCTCGGCGTTCACATGGTCCAGACGTAGAGCGTGTGGCGGGGCTTGGATCCGACCGCGATCACCTGATCGGCCGGCACGCCGGGCACGGCGAAGGCAAGGCTGACGAAGCGGCTGCCCGGGCGCATCTCCCGGCGCGCTTTCGCCCACAGCTGCGGCATCGGTGCCGGCGACAGGAATGCATACACCACGTCGTAGCGCGACAGGTCCACCGCCATGAGATCGCGCCGCTCGACCCGACAGCCCGAGCGCGCGCCGCGCAGGCGGCTCACGAGATAAGGCAGCAGCGCCAGCTCCACGCCGTGGCAATCGCACTCGGGGCGCAGTCGCTTGAGCGTCGTGATCACGCTGCCCAGCCCGCAACCGAGATCGACGATCTCGAGGCTGCGCGCGGGATCGAGCAGCTCGCAGAGCGCGGAGCGCACCTTGCGCGCGGTGAGGAACAGCGGCACTTGGGTTCGAAACGTGGCGCCGAACGCGGCCAGCAGGAGCACGAACGCGCCCGCCCACCACGCGGGCGATAGCGCGAGGGTGTTCGCCCAGACCGCTGCCGGTGCGAACGCGACGTGCAGCCCGACCCACCAGGAAGCGGCACCAGCGAAAAATGCGATGCGCATGGCGATCGCGCCCTGGACCACCGCCCACTGGGCCAGCGTCATGTCCAGGCCAGCGACCAGCGGCAACAGCGCGCAAGCGGCGGCGCCCACCTGCGTGAGGCCTGCCTGCAGCGGCGCACGCATGCGCTCAGGGCTTGGCTGGCTTGTCATCGAGGGTCTCGGCCGTGAGCTCGGAGGACTTGCCGATGCTGAGATGGCGCCCGGTTGCTTCGGCCTCCGCACGCTTGTTCATGACGATGATGCTGATGCGGCGGTTGATCGGGTTGTGCGGGTCCTCCGGATCGAACAGCACCGAGGACGACAACCCCACCACGCGCGCGATCTTGCTCTCTTCGATGCCGCCGGCAAGCAGCTCGCGGCGCGATGCGTTGGCTCGGTCGGCCGACAGCTCCCAGTTCGAGTAGCTGCGCTGCCCGCCCGAATAGGGGTGCGCATCGGTATGCCCCGATATGCTGATGCGGTTCGGCACCTCGTTGAGCACCTTGGCGATCTCGTGCAGGATCTCGCGCGTGTACGGCTGCAGCGTGGCGCTGCCGATCGCGAACATCGGCCGATTCTGCTCGTCGACGATCTGCACCCGCAGGCCGTCGATGGTGATATCGATCAGCAGCTGATTCTTGAACGGCTTCAACGCGGGCAGCGTCTCGATCGAGGCCTGCAGGCGGCCCTTCAGCTCGCTGAGCTTGCGTTTCTCGATGCGCGCGAGCTCCTGCTGGGCGGCCTTCAGGTTGTAGCTGCGCCGGGGGGCGTCCATCTCGCCCTGCTTGATCTGGCCTTCGAGGCGCGTCAAGTCCTTGCCGCCGCTCTTGATCACGTGCGAGGCATCGCCGGCGCCGGAGCCGCCGGAGAAGGCCACCTGCAGCGGTGTTTGAAAGTAATCGGCGATCCCCTGCAGATCGCCCTTGGCGGTCGAGCCCAGCAGCCACATGAGCAGAAAGAACGCCATCATGGCGGTCACGAAGTCCGCGTAGGCGATCTTCCAGGCGCCACCATGGTGACCGGCCGCCTTCTTCTTGACGCGGCGGATGACTATGGGGCGCTGGCTATCGTCGAGGGCCATTGGTTATTCCTCCCACCCTTACCGCGCCTTCGACTGCTTCACATGTGCTTCCAGCTCGAGGAAGCTCGGACGCTCGGTGGAATAGAGCACCTTGCGGCCGAACTCCACCGCAAGCGCCGGGGCGTAGCCGTTCAAGCTCGCGAGCAGCGTGACCTTGATGGTCTGCAGCATCTTGGTCGCTTCGTTGAGCTTCTGCTCGAGCACGCTCGCGAGCGGCCCGATGAAGCCATAGGCGAGCAGAATCCCGAGGAACGTTCCAACCAGCGCCGCGGCGATCAGCCTCCCCAGCTCGGCCGGGGGAATGCCGACCGATTCCATGGTATGCACCACGCCCATGACGGCTGCCACGATACCGAACGCGGGCAGTCCGTCGCCGAGCTTCTGCACGCAATGCACCGGCACTTCGCCCTCGTGATGGTGCGTTTCGATCTCGTTGTCCATCAAGTTTTCGATCTCGAACGCGTTCAGGTTGCCCGCCACCATGAGCCGCAGGTAATCGGTCATGAACTCGATGATGTGGTGATCGGCGACGATCCCCGGGTACTTGCCGAAGAGCGGGCTTTCCTCGGGCTTTTCGATGTCGCCCTCGATCGCCATCAGGCCTTCCTTGCGCACCTTGGCGAGAACGTCGTAGAGCAGCGCCATGAGCTCCATGTACATCGTCTTGGTGTACGCCGAGCCTTTCAATACGGACGGCAGCGCCTTGAGCGTGGCCTTGACCGCCTTGCTGGTGTTGCCGACGAAGAACGCGCCGAGCGCCGCTCCCCCGATCATGATCAATTCCACAGGCTGGAACAGCGAAGCAATATGGCCGCCGGCCATGGCGAAGCCGCCGAACACCGACACGATGACGATCAAGTAACCGACGATTACCAGCATCCGGACATCCAGCGTGAAGCGCCGCGCGCCGCAGGGGCACCGGCCGGGTTGGAACGCGTATCCGGGAGAATTTACGGCCGAGCAAGCGTGAAGCTTTACGGGGTTCTGCGGTGGGAAGACGAGGCGGGGCGTAGCGTGAAACCGGAAAGCTGTAGGGTTGGCCACCAAAACGGCAACGGGCGAGGCTCCTTGAGCCCCGCCCGTCGCAGC
>JBOIEI010000824.1:0-6498 GCA_050741055.1 Burkholderiales bacterium
GGACCCGGTGGTGGAATTTCGCAGTGAGCCCAAAATGCAGATGGTGATCTCGTGCCAGCAACCGCTCGACATGTGGAACCTGGCCGGGCGCGTCTACCAGAACGTGCTGAAGAAAGCCGAGCTCGCCAAGGTGCTGAAGATCGGCCACTTCAAGGAAGGCCAGGTGATGCTGGGCAATCAGGCCGGCGTGCTCAAGGGCGCGCCCCATCCCAACGCCGGCAAGCTGCTGATCGAGTTCCTGCTCACCAAGGAGGGCGCCGACGTGGTGGTTCAGGGCGAGGCGGTCTACACTTTCCTCGACGGCTATTCGCCGCCCGACGCCGCCAAGCCTTATCTGCTCGATATCAACAAGATAAAGCTGCTCGGCATCAAGGACTGGGTGGCCGCGCAGAAGCAGTTCGGAGCCGTGCGCGAGGCGTGGAAGCAGCGCTTCCGCTAGCCGGCAGAGCCGACGCTCGAGCAAGCCCGATTGCCGTTGTTCGAGTAAATCGACCGCGCTAGTTCGAGCTCGCGCATCCCCGTCATGCCGCCCGAAACGACCCTCGAAGGCCTGCCGCGAGCGCACAGCGCGAGGCGGTGGCGCAGCGCGCTCACGCAGGAGTCCGTCGTCACCGTGATCGCGGGCGTCCTGATCGCGGTCGTGGTCCTGCTACCGCTCGCCACGATGATCGTGAGCAGCTTTCGTGTTCTCGACCCCCTGGGGTTCGATACCGAGTGGGGGCTCGAAAACTACCGCAAGCTGTTCTCCGATCGCCTCATCGCCAAGGCATTCGTAAATACCTTGCTGATCTGCACGGGTGCCACCGCGCTTGCGACGTTTCTCGGCGTGTCGCTCGCCTGGATCAACGCCCGCACCAACTGCCCCTGGCGCGACAAGCTCGAGCCGATCAACCTGATCCCGTTCTTCCTGAGCCCCTTCGTCGGTGCGATCGCCTGGCACAACCTCGGCGCGTCCAGGACCGGGCTGCTGAACGTATGGGCACGCGATCTGTTCGGCATCCAGGGCCACCTCATCAACGTCGACAATCTCTACGGCATCATCTGGGTCACCGGGATATTCTTCGCCCCCCTGGTCTACCTGTTCGTGGTCGGGGCGTTGCGCCGCATGGATCCTTCGCTCGAAGACAGCGCGCGCACGACCGGGGCCGGACTCCTGCGCACCACGTTCACGGTCACGCTGCCGCTGGTGCTGCCCGGAATCCTCTCCGGCGCCATCATCGTATTCGTCACCACCGCGGGCGAGTTCGGCGTGCCCTTCAAGCTCGGCGCGCCCTATGGCTACGAGACCTTCACCACCCAGATCTTCTCCAAGGCCGTGGGCGATGACGCCAATCACTATATGGGCGCCACCATGGCGATGGCGCTGGGGCTGATCACCGCGGTGTTCGTCTGGATTCAGCAGCGGATCATCGCGCCCAAGGACTTCACCACGGTGACGGGCAAAGGATTCCGTCCCAACGTGGTCGACCTGGGGCGCTGGAAGTGGGTCGCCCTGGGCTACAACCTCACCTTCGTCCTGGTGGCGGTGGTGCTGCCGCTCCTATGCCTTTTGGTCGTGAGCCTGCACCCGGTGTGGGAAGGCGAGATCATTGCGCGCGACCTCACGCTGCACAACTACAAAAAGGTGCTGTTCTTCTGGGATCCGGAAAGCATCTCGGCCGCCACCAACGGCATCATCAACAGCTTCATCCTCGCCTTCGCCGGAGCGACCATCGCCATGGTGGTGGCGCTGCCGGTGAGCTACATGATCCAGCGCCGCAAGGGCTTCGGTTCCCGGCTGCTGGATTTCATGTGCACGGTGCCGATCGGCTTCCCGGGGATCGTGCTGGCGATGGGCGTGCTGGTCACCTACATCCAGACGCCGCTGTATGCCACGCTCTGGATCCTGCTGCTGGGCTACATCACCCGCTTCTTTCCGTATGGCCAGCGCAGCGTATCCGCCGTGCTCGTTACCTTGTCCGAGGAGTTGGACCAGAGCTCCCGCATGGCCGGAGCATCCTGGCTCACCACGTTGAAGCGCGTGACGATCCCGTTGCTCAAACCCGGCATCTTCGCCGGCTGGATCCTGTTGTTCATCATCTTCCTGCGCGAGCTGTCGATATCGATCATCCTGTACACGACCGGCACGGAGACGCTTTCGGTCGGCGTCTACTATCTCGCGAATTTCGAGAACGAGCCGCTGACCTGTGCGCTCTCGGTGGCCCAGACGGTGGTGCTGCTCGGGTGCATCGTGCTGTTCCGGCGCGTCGCGGGTGACGAGGCGATCAGCGCGTGAGAGTCGAGAACGCCGCCATGCCAGCCACACCCGCCGAGACCGCCTATCTCGCCGTCACCGGCCTCGTGAAATACTTCGGCGACGACCGCGCCGTCGACGAGGTGTCGTTCGCCGTTGCGCGCGGGAAGCTCCTCACGCTGCTCGGACCCTCGGGTTGCGGCAAGACCACCACGCTCATGTGCATCGCGGGCCTGCATCGCTTCGATGCGGGCGAGATCGTCGTGAGCGGTGTTCCGTATTCATCGCCCGCGCGCGGTGTTTTCGTCCCGCCCGAGAAGCGCGACATCGGCATGGTGTTCCAGAGCTATGCCATCTGGCCGCACATGACCGTGACCGAGAACGTCGCCTATCCTCTGACCATACGCAAGCTCGATGCGGCCGAGATCGCCGAGCGCGTCGACGCGGCGCTGCGCCTGGTCGGCCTGCAGGCATTCGCCGGCAAGCTCGCCACCCAGCTCTCAGGCGGGCAACAGCAGCGGACCGCGCTCGCTCGCGCCATCGTGTTCCGGCCGAAGCTGCTGCTGTTCGACGAGCCGCTGAGCAACCTCGACCTGAAGCTGCGCGAGCAGATGCGCACCGAGATCAAACGCATCCAGCGCGAGGTCGGCATCACCTCGGTATACGTGACGCACGACCAGGCCGAGGCGCTGGTCATGAGCGACGAGATCATCGTCATGAGCAAGGGGCGGATCGAGCAGCGCGGCTCCGCGCACGACATCTATGCGCGCCCGGTGAACCGCTATGTCAGCAACTTCATCGGGGTCGCGAACCTGCTCGAGGGCCGGGTGCTGCGGGTAACCGCGCCGGGCCGCGGCGAGATCGAGGTTTCGCACGACGGCCGCGGCGTCGTCGTACCCTGCCTGCTCGGCGAGGGCATTGCCGAGGGGGCTTCGGCGCTGCTTTGCGTGCGCCCCGAGAACGTCAAGGCGCTGCCGCAGCCCAACGGCGACCCGCACATCGAAGGCGAGATCACGCACACCATCTTCCTCGGCAATTGCATCGATTGCCGCGTGCGCTGGGGCAGCTTCGAATGGAAGGTTCTGGCGCATCCGCGCGAGATGCTCGCGCGCGGTGACCGGGTCTACATCTATCCCGACCCGAAGCATTCGCGGGCGGTGCGCCCCTAGCGGGCAAGGAGTGGACTGAATGAGCTTCGTCGAGATCCGTGCCCTGGACAAGCGCTTCGGCTCGGAAACGGCCGTGCGCGGCTTCGATCTATCGGTGAGGCAAGGTGAATTCGTCACGCTGCTGGGGCCGTCGGGGTGCGGCAAGACGACCACGCTGCGCTGCATTGCAGGTCTCGAAAATCCGGACGGCGGTGAGATCGCGATCGGCGGCAGGACCGTCGCCTCGCAGCCGCGCGCGCTGTTTCTTGCGCCGGAGCAGCGCAACATCGGCATGGTGTTCCAAAGCTATGCGGTGTGGCCGCACATGACGGTGTTCGACAATGTCGCCTATGGGCTGCGCGTGCGGCGCACGGCCCGCGCCGAAATACAACGGCGCACCCGCGAAGTGCTGGAGCGGGTCGGGCTGGCGCATCTGGCCTATCGCTACGCGAATCGGCTCTCGGGCGGACAGCGCCAACGGGTCGCGCTCGCTCGCGCCATCGTCTATCAGCCGGAGGTCATTCTCTTCGACGAGCCCTTGAGCAACCTCGATGCCAAGCTGCGCGAACAATTGCGCGACGAGCTCGCGCGCTTGCAACGCGAGGTCGGAATCACGTCGATCTACGTCACCCACGACCAGACCGAAGCGCTGGTGATGAGCGATCGCATTGTCGTCATGGACAAGGGCATCATCCAGCAGATCGGCGATCCGAAAACGCTCTACGCGCGGCCCGCCAATGCCTTCGTGGCGAATTTCCTCGGTGTCGCCAATCTGCTGCAGGCTCGCCTGATCGCGCGCGACGGCGAATTCTGCGAGCTCGAAGTGGCACCGGGAGAAGGTTGTGCGCCGCTTTACCTGCGCGCGAGCCGATTGAACGGCGTTAAGGTCGGCCAGCCGATCATCCTGAGCATCCGGCCCGAGGATCTCAGCCTGCACCTCGAACCGCCGGATCAGGCCGGCAACGTCAATGTCATCGAAGCGCGCATCATCGACACGGTCTACCCGGGCAATTTTCTCGATTGCCGCCTGCGCCTCGGCCGCTACGAGCTGGGCGTGCAGATCGATCACTTCGAGCAGCTGGCGCCGGACCAGCGCGTCTATCTGAATTTCCAGCCGCAACATGGCGTGTGCCTGAGCCAGTAGCCACGACCTTATTGCGGGCGCGCGGCAGCGGAGCCGCGCTCATCCGCCGCATCGCGGCCTTCCCCTGTCGCGTCACGGCCTTCTTTTTGCCGATCCTCCGCCGGGCCGCCGGCCGCGGACAGGTTCCTCGCCGTATTGACCAGTCCCACATGGGAGAATGCCTGCGGAAAATTGCCGATCAGGCGGCGACGGTCGAGATCGTATTCCTCGGCCAGCAGCCCCACGTCGTTGCGTAACGCAAGCAAGCGCTCGAAACAGCGGCGCGCTTCGTCGTAACGGCCCTGCAGGGCAAGGTTGTCGGCATACCAGAACGTGCACGCGAGAAACGCGCCCTCGCCCTTGGGCAGACCGTCGATATGCTCGCTCGTTCGGTAACGATCGACCAGGCCCTCGCGCATGAGGTAGCGTTCCACCGCGGCGACCGTACCGACGATGCGCTTATCGGTCGCCGGCAAGTACCCGACCAGAGGCATCATCAGCAGGCTGGCGTCGATCATCTTGCTGCCGTAGTACTGCACGTACGAACCCAAGTCCCGATCGAATCCTTGCTCGTCGATTTCGCGGCGAATTTGCGTGGCCAGGCTGCGCCAGCGCTCCACCGGTCCTTTGAGCCCGAACTGCTCGACCGACTTCACCGCCCGGTCCACGGCAACCCACGCCATCAGCTTCGAATGCGTGAACTGTCGCCTCGGTCCCCGCACCTCCCAGATGCCTTCGTCCGGCTGGTCCCAGTCGTTCTCCAGGAAGCGCATCATCTCGCATTCGATGCGCCAGGCATCTTCGCTCGGTTCGAGGCCGACGCGGCGCGCAAGGTGCAGCGAGTCGATCACCTCGCCGTAGACGTCGAGCTGATGCTGCTGCCAGGCGGCATTGCCGATGCGCACCGGCTTGGAATTCTCGTAGCCGGGCAGCCAGTCGAGCGTGAGCTCCGTCAGGCGGCGTTCGCCCGACAGGCCATACATGATGTTCAAGTCGTCCGGGCGGCCGGCAACCGCGTTCACCAGCCATTCCCGCCAGGCGCGCGCTTCGCCCGTATAGCCGCCGTTGATCAAGGCATAGAGGGCAAAGGTCGCATCGCGCAGCCAGCAGTAGCGATAATCCCAGTTGCGCACGCCGCCGATTTTCTCCGGCAGCGACGTGGTGACGGCGGCCACGATGCCGCCGGTCGGGGCGTACGTCAGGGCCTTGAGCGTGATCATCGAACGCATGACCGGATCGCGCCATTCGCCACCGTAGCGGCAGCGTCCCGCCCATTCCTTCCACCATGCTTCGGTGTCGCGCAGGGTCGCCTCGATGTCGCTTTCGGCCGGTGGCGCATCGTAGGTGCTGCGCCATGCGAGCTCGAAGCCGACCCGCTCGCCCGCGTGCACGACGAACTCGGCCGTGGTGTGCATGTTCTCGCCGCGCAGACCCACGGCGGTGAACAGATACAACGAATCGGGCCCTGCGACTGCGCGCAAGCCCCGTGGTGTGCGCCGCACCCACGGTACGATGGAGCCGTAGTCGAAGCGGATGACGAGCTCCAGGCACATCGGCACCTCGCCGTCGATGCCCTCGACCAGGCGAAACAGATGCGGACCGCTCGAGCCCGGTGTCATCCAGTCGATGACCTTCGCCCGTCCGGCGCCGGTATCGAACTCGGTTTCCAGGATCAGGGTATCGCCTCGGTAGGCACGACGTACATTGCGCACCTCGTGCCTGGGCGCCAGCGACCAGCAGCCGTTTTCGTTCGATCCGAGCAAGGCCGCGAAACACGCGCCCGAATCGAAGCGCGGGAAGCAAAGCCAGTCGACCGAGCCGTTGCGGCCGACCAGTGCAGCCGTGCGGCAGTCGCCGACCAGCGCGTAATCTTCGATCTTGCTTGGCACGATAGTGACTGAGCTCCGAACAGATTGAAAGTTCCTGCACTCGCTCCGTACGCGAGTCGGGAAAAGGCTCGAGTTGCCGCTGCGCCGGGCCGTTGCAGGCGTCGT
>JBOIEI010000825.1:0-3415 GCA_050741055.1 Burkholderiales bacterium
GCCGTGGGGCTCGGCCAGTCGAGCTGCGTCGGTACCGGCGGCGATCCGATCAACGGGCTCAAGCACGTCGACGTGCTGCGCATGTTCAACGACGATCCGCAGACCGAGGCGGTGGTCATGGTGGGGGAGATCGGCGGCACCAACGAGGAAGAGTGCGCGCGCTGGGTCAAGGCGAACATGCGCAAGCCCGTGGTGGGTTTCATCGCCGGCGTGACGGCGCCGCCCGGCAAGCGCATGGGCCACGCCGGCGCCATCATCTCCGGTGGAAAAGGAACGGCTGCGGAGAAGCTCGAGGTCATGGAGGAGTGCGGCATCAAAGTCACCCGCAATCCGGCCGAGATGGGAAAGCTGCTCAAGTCGGTGTTATAGGCAGGGCGCCGACCGGTCGATCCGAGCGCGCGCAAACCGAGGGAGGAGAGCGGCGCGAGCGGCTTCGCCGGCAGCCGCAGCAGACATGCGAGAGGTTTATCGAAATGGGTGAATCCAAGCCCGTTCACTTCGAGCCGGCGCAGCGCGGCAGCCGCCGTGCACGCGCGACTCCCAAGGGCCGCCCCGTCGATCCCCAGGCGTTGGCCGAAGTGCAGGCGCTGTTGGGCGATGAGCCGCGCAGTCGCGATTACGTGATCGAGCATCTGCACAAGATCCAGGATCGTTACGGGCATCTCTCGGCCGCGCATCTGGTGGCGCTCGCGCACGAGATGCGGCTCGCGACCACGGAGGTCTACGAAGTCGCGACCTTCTATCACCATTTCGACGTGGTGAAGGAAGGCGATGCGACGCCGCTGCGGCTCACGGTGCGGGTGTGCGACTCCATTGCCTGCGAGCTCGCCGGCGCGCATGAGCTGCTGAACAGTCTGCGCCAAAGCCTGGGCGCCGACGTGCGCGTCATCACCGCACCGTGCGTGGGGCGCTGTGAACAGGCGCCGGTGGCCGTCGTCGGGCAGAATCCGGTGGTACGCGCGAACGTCGAGCAGGTCAGGTCGCGGGTGAACGAGAACGCGCTGCGCTGCCCGGTCGAGCCTTACATCGACTATGCGCAATACCGCGCCGGCGGCGGCTATCGCTTGCTTGAGCAGTGCATCGAAGGAAGCCGCGATGCCGAAGCCGTCATGACGGCGCTGGAGCATTCCGGCCTGCGCGGTCTCGGCGGCGCCGGATTTCCGGCTGGACGCAAGTGGCGCCTGGTGCGCGCCGAGCCCGCGCCGCGCCTGGCTGCGATCAACATCGACGAAGGCGAGCCGGGCACGTTCAAGGACCGCTACTATCTCGAGCGCGATCCGCACCGGTTTCTCGAAGGCATGCTGATCGCCGCCTGGTGCGTCGGCATCGAGGCGTGCTATGTCTACCTGCGCGACGAGTATGCGGGCTGCCGCGAGATTCTGACGCGTGAGCTGGAACGGCTGCGCGCCGATCCGCCTTGCCCATTGCCCGCCATCCACCTGCGCCGTGGCGCGGGCGCCTATATCTGCGGCGAAGAGTCGGCGATGATCGAATCGATCGAGGGCAAACGCGGCATGCCACGGCTGCGTCCACCCTATGTCGCGCAGGTGGGCCTGTTCGGCCGGCCGACGCTCGAGCACAACATGGAGACCCTGTACTGGGTGCGCGACATCCTGGAGAAAGGGCCGGAGTGGTTCGCCTCGCAGGGCCGTCACGGCCGCAAGGGGTTGCGCTCGTTTTCCGTTTCGGGGCGGGTGAAGAAGCCCGGCGTGCATCTCGCGCCCGCGGGCATCAGCGTGCGCGAGCTGATCGACGAATATTGCGGCGGCATGCAGGACGGCCACGAGCTCTATGCCTACCTCCCGGGCGGCGCCTCCGGCGGCATCCTGCCGGCGAGCCTGGCCGAGCTGCCGCTGGATTTCGATACCTTGCAGCCGCACGGCTGCTTCATCGGCTCGGCCGCGGTGGTGATCCTGTCGCAGGCCGACAAGGCGCGCGATGCGGCCATGAACGTCATGCGCTTCTTCGCCCACGAGTCGTGCGGGCAGTGCACGCCGTGTCGCGCAGGCACCGCCAAGGCTCTGCCGTTGATCGCCGATCCGATATGGGACCAGGAGCTGGTCGAAGAGCTCTGCACGGTGATGGCGGACGCCTCGATTTGCGGCCTCGGGCAGGCCGCGCCGAATCCGATGCGATGTGTAATGAAGTACTTTCCCCACGAGATCGAATGAGTCCCGCGGAGGACCCAATGAATACGATGACCTCTGACGAGCTCAAGCCCGAGACCATCCGCTTCAAGCTGGACGGCACGGAAGTGGAAGGCCGTGGTGGCGAGACCATCATCCAGACGGCGAAGCGCTTCGGTCTCGACATCCCGCACCTCTGCTACAAGGACGGCATGCGGCCCGACGGCAACTGCCGCGCGTGCATGGTGGAGATCAAGGGCGAACGGGTGCTCGCGCCCGCGTGCTGCCGCAAACCGACGGCGGGCATGGAAGTCACCACCGACAGCGACCGCGCACGCGCGTCCCAGAAGCTGGTGGTCGAGCTGCTGCTCACCGACATGCCGGACAAGTCGTATCGCCTGGACAGCGAGCTCGACCACTGGGCGAAGAAGCTCGAGGTCGGCGTGCCGCGCTTCATGCCGCGCGCGCAGCCCGCGCCGGACGAATCGCACCACGGCATCTCGGTGCACCTGGATGCCTGCATCCAATGCACGCGCTGCGTGCGCGCGTGCCGCGAGGAGCAGGTGAACGACGTGATCGGCTACGCCTATCGCGGCGAGCATTCGAAACCGGTATTCGATCTGGACGACCCGATGGGCGCGTCCACCTGCGTCGGCTGCGGCGAGTGCGTGCAAGCCTGTCCCACCGGCGCGTTGATGCCTTCGGGCGACGTCGGCATGCAGATCGCCGATCAGCAGGTGCACTCGGTGTGTCCGTACTGCGGCGTCGGCTGCCAGCTCACCTATCACGTCAAGGACAACAAGATCCTTTTCGTCGAAGGGCGCGATGGGGCGTCGAACCACGGCCGGCTGTGCGTGAAGGGCCGCTACGGCTTCGACTACGTGAGCCATCGGCAGCGGCTGACGAAGCCCCTCGTGCGCAAGCCCGGCATCGCGAAGAGCGCGGATTTCGTGATGGATCCGGCCAACCCCTTGGAGGTCTTCCGCGAGGCGAGCTGGGAAGAGGCGCTCGACCTGACCGCGGCACGCCTGCGCGCCATCCGCGATACCCACGGCAAGCGCGCGCTCGCGGGATTCGGTTCGGCCAAGGGCAGCAACGAGGAAGCGTATCTGTTCCAGAAGCTCGTTCGTACCGGCTTCGGCAGCAACAACGTCGATCACTGCACGCGGCTCTGCCACGCGTCTTCGGTTGCCGCATTGCTGGAAGGGATCGGCTCGGGCGCGGTGTCGAACCAGGTGAACGACGTGATCGGCTACGCCTATCGCGGCGAGCATTCGAAACCGGTATTC
>JBOIEI010000826.1:0-7369 GCA_050741055.1 Burkholderiales bacterium
GCGCTCGCCCGCGCCTACAACAACTGGGCCGCCGATTATTGCAAGGAAGACCCGCAACGGCTGAAGTTCGCCGCGCAGATCGCCATGCACGATATCGGCATGGCGGCCGAGGAGGCACGCCGCTGCGTGCGCGATCTGGGCGCGGTCGCCGTCATCGGTTGCCCCAATCCGGTCAACGGCCAGCACCTGCACGATGAAGCGTGCGAGCCGCTATGGAACGAGCTCGAGCGCCTCGATGTGCCGATCGGCTTCCATCCCACCGGCAACAGCTCGCTCAAGGACGATGCGGGCAGGCGCTATGTCGGGCATGCGAACTTTCATCCGATCGCGCACGCCATCCGCAACCCGGTCGAGCACATGGGCGCAATCGGCAGCATGACCACGGGCGGCGTGCTGGAACGGCATCCGAAGCTGCGCTGCGCTTTCCTCGAAGGCACGGCCGGGTGGCTGGATTGGTGGCTCTGGCGGCTCGACGATCACTGGGAGAAATTCGGTCCGGGCTGCGAAGTGCAATTGTCGATGCCGCCGAGCGAGTACTTCAAGCGCCAGTGCTACATCGCGCTCGACGTCGACGAAGAGCCGGCGGTCGACGCGATCAACAAGCTGGGCGCGCAATACTTCGTCGTCTCCAGCGACTACCCACATTCGGACGGCGCGTTTCCCGAGGCGATCGCGCAATTCCTCGGTCTGCCGCTTTCCGACGAGCAACGGCGCAAGATCCTGTGGGACAACTGCGCCCGGCTCTATGCGATCGAGACGCCCGCGACGCCCTTGACGCGCGAACACAGCAACGCAACGGCCGCTTAGCGGTTCGTCTACATAGGGAGGACCCATCATGCCGAGGATGACCGGATCGCGCCTGGTCGCGGAAGTGTTCAAGGAATACGGGGTCACGCACGTATTCTTCGTGCCGACGATCCTGATGGATGCGCTGGCCGAGATGGACAGCCTCGGCGTGCAGAAGATACTCACGCACGGCGAGAAGGCGGCCGCGTACATGGCCGATGGCTATGCGCGCGCCAAGGGCGCGCCGGGCGTTTGCCTCGCGCAGCAGATCGGCGCCTCCAACCTCGCCGCCGGATTGCGCGATCCGTTCATGGCGCATACGCCGATCATCGCCATGACGGGCGGTCCGGGAACGCCGGGCCGTTATCGCCACGCGTACCAGGAAGTCGAGGACCTGAGCCAGTTCGACTCGGTCACCAAGCTCAACATGACGCTCGACGACCTGGCGCGGCTGCCGGACCTGTTGAACCACATGTTTCGTGCCGCGACCTCGGGCGCGCCGGGCCCGGTGCACATGCGCCTGCGCGGCTCGCACGGTCAGGGCATCGAGGGCGAGGCCGATCTCACGCCGATCGCCGAAGCGCAGTTCGGCTGCGTGCCGCCGTTTCGCCCTGCGCCCGAACCCGAGCGCGTGCGCGCAGCGGTCGAGCTGCTCGCAGCCGCGCAGAAACCGGTGATCGTAGCGGGCGGCGGCCTGGTCGCATCGCAGGCTCAGGCCGAGCTCATCGAGCTCGCCGAGAAGCTGCGCATTCCCGTGGCCACTTCGCTCACCGCGAAAGGCGCGATCCCCGACAATCATCCCCTGTCGGTCGGCGTGGTCGGAACGTACTCGCGCGTCTGCGCCAACAAGGCCGTTTCGGAAGCCGATCTCGTGTTCTTCGTCGGCGCGCACGCCGGCGGCCAGATCACCGCGACCTGGAAGATCCCCGCGCCCGGCACGCGCGTGATCCAGCTCGACATCGATCCCGAGCAGCTCGGACGCAACTATGTCAGTGCCGTATCGCTTCAGGGCGACGCGAAGGTCGGTTTGCGGATGATGATCGATGCAGCGCCGAAGCGCTCCGGCGAGAGCACGCGCGCGTGGACGGGTCGCGTGCAGCAGCTGGTCTCCGAGTGGCGTGCTGCGGCGGACGCGATGCGCAACTCCGACGCGGTGCCGATGCGCCCCGAGCGCATCTGCAAGGAGATCACCGCAGCGCTTCCGGACGATGGCGTGGTCGTTTCCGATACCGGCCACGCCGGGATGTGGTCCGGACAGCTCATCGACATCGTAAGGCCGGGCCAGCGCTACATCCGCTGCGAGGGCTCGCTCGGCTGGGGGTTGCCCGGTGCGATGGGCGTCAAGTGCGCGCTGCCCGACCGGACCGTGGTGCTCTTCACCGGCGACGGCGGGCTCTACTACCATTTGCCGGAGCTCGAGACGGCCGCCCGGCACAAGATCAACCTCGTGGTCGTGATCAACAACAACAGCTCGCTCAACCAGGAGATTCCGCTGGTACAAGCGGCTTACAAGGAAAAGCGCGACGCCCGATCGGGCGAGATGTGGCGCTTTTCCAAGGACGCCGATCTGGCAAAGGTGGCCGAGGCACTTGGCTGCGTCGGCTGGCGGGTCGAGACGCCGACCCAGTTGCAGGAGATGCTGCCGCGGGCATTCGGCCTGAACAAGCCGGTCGTGCTCGATTGCATCAGCGACGACCAGGCGCTCGCGCCGACGGCTTGGGTGCCCGGGGGGCGGGCGAGCGCTTATTGAACGCGATGCGAGGCCGCTCGACCGTCTGATTGGGCTGTTTTCGAGTCCGTTCGGTCGTTCGCCATCGGCACGGACACCATTTCCCGTCGCCGAGCCTAATTCTGCCCGATACCCACGACGTCATCTGCCTCGAATTCGTCGGGCATGGTGCCATCGCCCATCCCGCTGATCATTGCGGCATGGGCTTCACTGCGCTTGACGAAGTACTCGGCGCTGATAGGGTCATAGAAAGACTGACCGAGCGCTACATCGCGGAAATGCACGCGGAGAAGCTTGGAATCGTTCGGCATGTGCGTTCGAGAAATAGGGTGAGGTTCGAAATGACCTCGATCGGTGCAGTAAAGTTCCCGGCGAGCCGTTATGGGCGGCAGGCGCCTCGTAACCGGACCGAGGGGCTGATCGGATGTCCTGAATGTTAACCGATCGTGGCTTTGAAGACCCGATGCGAACCAATGCAAGGATGCGGCGGCAAGCTGCATTGATCGCATCGGGCCGGAAGGCGCCTTTGCCTGAGCAGTTGCAAGACGATTCGACGTTATGCGATGGCGCGACCGAGCGGGTGATCCTTCGGCACGGTACTGTTGGCCTCGGGCATGGCCGCGTCGCTCGAACGGTCGATAGGCCCGTAGCTCTTCGGGAACGGGTTGGCTGCATCGGTCGGGTTGGCTGCATCGGTCATCGCGATGTCGACCGAACGGTCTACGGGGCCGAGCTGCTTCGGAAACGGACTACCCGTATCCGACGTGCCGGCCGGGACCGTATGGTCCAGCGGTCCGTACGTCTGCGGGAACGGACTGCTCATATCGGCAATGGCGCTCACGCTACCGATGGAAAGGACGCCACCGACGAGGGCTGCAATGGCAAGCTTCTTCATGACTGTCTCCTTGGATGAGAGATGTAGACGGGTTGGTTGCGATTTTTGAGACAGGCCGCCGGAGAGGTCCCGATCCTTCGGAGTCGCCGGCTGCACTGTGCGCTGCGTAGTCGACAGGTCGCTCGCTTCCTTACACCGGCGCGCTCCGGTGTCCTGAGTCCGAGGTTCGTCGCAGAAATCTCGAACGTCTGCCCGGAGGCCAAGCGGGCAAAAGTGTCGAAATCCGCGCCAGATGCGGACCGCGAGACCACAGCCAGGTTGGACACCTGGCGAGGATTCGCGACAAAGTATGGCGTCGATTTTCGGCATCTTTTACGCGGCGAATTTCGCGCTCAGAACACTAGGGACATGCCTGCAGTTCGGGCCGCGCGGCGAGCGCAACGAAATTCCGGGCGCCCGTACAGGGTTGGCGTTAGACTCGCAGAACGCACGTGCTTCCAGAGGAGAGCTTGCATGGAAATTCCGGCCGACAAATTCCTGTATTTCACCCAGCCTGGGTGAAGCAGCTGCCTGCGAACGAAAGAGTTTCTTTCGAAAAGCGGTGTGGACATGGTGGTCATCGACGTGCTGAACGACGCAGGTGGCCGCGAGCTGTTGCTGAACAAGTATGGCTTGCGCAGGGTGCCGGTGCTCGCCAAGGGCGACCGGTACGCGTTGGGCCAGATGCTGGATCCTTTTGCCACGCTGGCGGGCGTTCCGATGCCGGGTGCGGACCGGCTCTCGCCGCAGGCACTCTACGAAAAGTACGGCATGGTGTTCGCCGCGGCTCAGCGCTATGCACGCCAGTTTCCGGTCGAGCGTTTCCGCGAGCGCGTCATTCCGCATCGGCCGCGTCTCGTCCGCACGCTCTGCTATCACGTGTTTCGCATCGGCGAAGCGTTCCTGGAAAGCTGGGGCGGCGCGGAGTACTCGCAGGGAATTGCCGACGGCGAGCCGCCGGAGTCGTGGAGCGGCGACGACATCGCCCGCTACGGCGCAGCCGTCTGGAAGCGCTACGAGACGTGGTGGAACGGGCTCGATGACCGCTCGCTTTCCCGCATCCTCAAAACCTACTACGGCGACACGGCCGCGCACCTCGTGTTCGAGCGCTGCACCTGGCACTCCGCCCAGCACTGCAGGCAGCTGGTCGCCGTGCTCGAGCGCATCGGCATCGAGGCCGACGGGGCGCTCACGGCTTCGGATCTGGCCGGGCTGCCGTTGCCGGAGAGGTTGTGGGAATGACGCGGTAGCGAACCGGGCACTGCCAGGCGTGCTTGTCGCGCGCCGTGTCGGCGGCTCGTCGGCGGATACTCGGTCGAGCAGGCCGGGTGCTCGGCGAGCTGGCGGTAGAAGAGCGTCAGCAGCAAGGTGCGGATGTGCGAGCCGTCCACGTCCGCCTTGGTCATGATGATGACGCGGTGATAGCGCCGCGGTCGTTCGAACGCAATGTGTTGTCGAGCGTGCGAACGTTTCGCTCAGCGCACGACCTCGCGCCAGGATACGCGCCGCCCGACACCACCGTCACCCCCGACGTTGACCGTGAAGGGCTGCTTTGCGCCGGTGGCGTCGGTGTAGATACCCTTGAAGAGCCGATTCGGCAATTGCACCACTTCGCACAGCGCGCTGTCGGCGCAGATTTCCCACAGACCTTTGGGATTGTTCGGATCGGTGATATCGAGCGCACAGGCGCCCGCTTGGGCTGGCGCGGAGAGGGTCAGCGTGACGAATAGCCGCCCGGCAGCAGACGGCTTGGGATGTGCGCGCGCGCCGCGTGACTAGCGCGTGGCCGCTTCAGCGCCCCGTGAACCGGGGCTTGCGTTTCTCCTGAAACGCTTTCACCGCTTCCTGGTGGTCCGCGCCCATGTTGGTGATGGCTTCATAGGCGAGCGAAGCGTCCATGATCGAGTGCGCCAGCTGGCGCAGCGGGATGTTCATGCACGTCTTGGTCCACTTGATGGCCTTGGTCGACCCGTGCGCGAGCTTCTCGGCGATCGCATCCACCTTGGCGTCCAGCTGATCGCGCGGCAGCGCGTAATTGATGAGGCCGATGCGCTCGGCCTCCTTGGCCCCCAGCAGATCGCCGGTCAGCAGGTATTCCTTGGCTTTCGCGAAGCCGACGAGCTGCGGCCAAATGACGGCGCCGCCGTCGCCCGCGACGTAACCCATCTTCACGTGCGGATCGCCAAAGCGTGCATCGTCGACGGCGACGAGGATATCGCACAGCAGTGCCAGCGTGGCGGCAAGCCCGATGCAGTCGCCGTTGATGCGCGCAATGACCGGCTTTTCGAGATCGAGCAGCCCGAAGATCATCTGCTTCATCTCGAGATTCTTGCGGTTGAACAGCTCCGGATCGTCGATGCGCCGCTGCATCATCGGGATGTCTCCGCCGGCCGAGAAGACGTCTCCCGCGCCGGTGAAGACGACGACATCCGTATCGTGGTCGACCTGGACTTGATACCAGAGACGGGCGAGCTCGGCATGCAGCTCGTAGTGGATGGGATTCATCGGCGGCCGGTTCAGCGTGATTCGCAGAATGCGCTCGCGCCGCTCGAACAGCATGTGCTTGTATGCCGAGTAATCCATCGCTCGCCTCCCCTTGTCCGTCGTATCCCTTACCGTAACAAGGGCTGCGACCGAAGTCGAGCCGACCGGCGCGTATCTCAGACGCGCCGGCGATGCCTGACATCGCCCAGGGGAACGCGAGGGTTCCAGCGCGCATAGCGGCTGACGGCTTCTTGCGGCCCGATGCGCTCCAGATGCGACATCGTGTAGTGCGCCAGAAGCCTGTCGGACAATGCCTCCGACCAGCTGCGCCCGGAGGGGTCTTGCCATGTCATGGTGCCGCCGCCATCGGCGGCAGGACTCACTTCGACCAGTGCGCCCACTGGGACCGGGCAGCGCCTTCCCCTGTCATCTGCGTAGGTCACAAACCCCACGACGCGGTAGCGCATCGACATCACGCACCTCCAGGCGGGCGCGGGACTCATGGACACTGACCGCCACCCGAGGCCGTGTAGACGCTGCAACTATCGCACCCGCTGGCAGGACGGCGTCACGCGCCGCACGCCGTCGCGTCGCGGCAGCCATCACGGCATGCCCCTAGCGCTGAGTGAACATCGCGCCGAGTCGCTGCCATGTCCTAATATCGAGCATCGCCATCACACCGACGCAATGTCATATGTTTCCCGGCAACGAAAAGAACGCTACGCTCCTCTTGTTGGTTGCCGGCCTGCTGGTTTCCGTATTCATAGCGGACTACTACACGCGGCTCGGCCTGGCGGAATGGATCTTCTACGTCGTGCCGGTGGGAATCTGCATTTTTTCCGGCCGGCCCGCGCTGCCGCTCTATGTGGCCGCGATCGCGAGCGTCCTGGTGTTCGTCGGATTCGTGATCTCGCCGTTCGGCGTGAACCCGCAGTTGTCCGCGATCAATCGGGCGATCGGCATTGTCACGATCTGGATCGTGACGATCATCGTCCGGCAAGTCGTGCAAACGCGCACAGAAGTACGGCGCCACGCCTGGATCAACGCAGGCCACGGCGAGGTGTCGCGACGCGCTCTGGGCGACCTGCCGCCGGAGCAGGTCGGGTCGGCGCAACTCGCGGCACTCGCCCAGTACCTGCACGCCGAGATCGGGGCACTCTATCGCATCGAGGGCGACGACGTGCTGCGCATAGCCTCGTACGGACTGGATGGCGAAGCGCCCGAGAAATTCCGCGTCGGACAGGGTCTCGTCGGCCGAGTGGCGCTCGATGCAACGCCGATGGCGCTGCGCGAGGTTCCCGCCGGTTACCTCAAGGTGCGCTCGGCGCTCGGCGCGGCGGAGCCGCGGTTCTTGCTGTTATCGCCGCTGACTGCCGATGGCATGCCCTCTGGGGTGATCGAGCTCGGGTTCATGCACAAGGCCGCCGACATGGCGCCTTCGCTGGAGCTGCTCGAGCGAATCGCCGAATCGATGGGTATTGCGCTGCGGTCCTCCC
>JBOIEI010000827.1:0-10260 GCA_050741055.1 Burkholderiales bacterium
TCGTTGCGGCTGTTTCGCTGGAACGATCTGCAGCTGATGCACTACACCGGGTTGGCGGCAACGGTGGCCGAAGGCTGGCCCTACGCGGCGCTGCTCTATCTGTTGCTGCTCTGGCGGCGCGATCGCACGCATGTCTGAAGCGGCGCCGCAGTGGGGTTTTCCCAGTGGGGCCTTCCGCTATAATCGGCCGATCCAGCCTGTGGGTCCGAAAGCCGCACCATGAGCCACTTCCGCTATCACGTGTTCTTCTGTTGCAACCAGCGTCAGAACGCAGAGCGCTGCTGCAACGATCATGGCGCGGCCGACGTCCGCGACTACGCCAAAAGCCGCATCAAGGCGCTGAAGCTCAACGGCCCCGGCAAGGTGCGTGTGAACCAGGCCGGATGTCTCGACCGCTGCGACGAAGGCCCGGTCATGGTGGTCTATCCCGAAGGCGTCTGGTACACCTACGTCGACAAGGAAGATGTCGACGAAATCATCCGCTGCCATATTCAGGGCGGATGTCCGGTCGAGCGGCTGCGCATCTAGCGCTTCCCGGCTTCGGACTTCCTTCGCGTGCGGCCGCAGCACTTGGCGGCACGAGGCTTGCGAAGCCGTTGATCGCGCATCGATGACGAGAATGGCGTGCATCCGTCGACTTTGACCGAGCTTTCCGTCGCCGGACCAGCCGGCGCCATCGACGTGGCGATCAACGACCCGGGAAACGATCGGCGCGGGCTTGCACTGATCGCCCATCCGCATCCGCTGCAGGGCGGAACGCGGGACAACAAGGTAGTGACGACGCTCGCTCGCGCGTTCTTCTCGCTCGGCTATTGCGCGGCTCGTCCGAACTTTCGCGGCGTCGGAGGCTCCGAAGGAGTTCACGATCAGGGCATCGGCGAAACCGACGACCTGGTCGCCGTTGCGGCCGAACTGCGGAGCCGCTACGGCGATCTGCCGCTCGTGTTGGCGGGCTTCTCCTTCGGCGCATTCGTGCAGACCCGGGTCGCGCGCCGGGTGGCGGCGCGGCGCCTCGCGTTGATTGCCCCGGCCGTCAATCGCATCGATGCTACCGCGCCTGTCGCGCAGGACACGTTGATCGTGCACGGAGACAAGGACGACGTAGTGGCGCTTTCGCTGGTACTCGAATGGGCACGGCCGCACGGCGTGAGTGTCACCGTCGTTCCCGGCGGCGAGCACTTCTTTCACGGGCGGCTCGGCCAATTGCAGCGCATCGTGGTGCATTGGTGGCGCGGCCACGAAGCCGGAGAAAGCTAGAGCGATGTTGCGCGCCAACTATCCGCTCGAAGCCCGCAAGCTGCACAAATCCTACGGCGGCAAGGAAGTCGTCGGCGGCATCGATATCGCCTTGGCACCCGGCGAATGCTACGGGCTGCTCGGACCGAACGGCGCCGGCAAGACGACGACCTTGCGCCTGTGCCTGGGGCTCACCGCGCCGGATGCGGGCGAGATCCGGTTGCTGGGCATCGATGTCGTCGCCGAGCCGCGACGGGCGCGCATGCGCGTCGGCGTGGTGCCGCAAGTCGACAATCTCGATCCTGATTTCACCGTCGAAGAAAACCTGCTGGTCTATGGACGCTACTTCGGCATTTCCGCACACGACGTGCGCGCCCGCATTCCGATGCTGCTCGAGTTCGCGGGACTCTCCGCGCGCTCGCAAGCGCGCATCAACACCTTGTCGGGCGGCATGAAGCGCCGGCTCACGCTTGCGCGCGCGCTGGTGAACGACCCGGACTTGATCTTTCTCGACGAGCCGACCACCGGGCTCGATCCGCAGGCGCGCCATCTCATCTGGGGCCGATTGAAGCAGCTGCTCGCCGAGCGCAAAACCATTTTCCTCACCACCCACTTCATGGACGAGGCGGAACGGCTGTGCGACCGCCTGTCGGTGCTCGACCATGGTCGCATCGTCGCGACCGGCGCGCCGCGCGAGCTCGTCGCCAGCCACATCGAGCCGCAGGTGGTCGAGGTCTACGGCGATCGGGTGTTCGAATGGGCCGAGCAGCACGGGCGTGGGCTGGCCGAACGCTGCGAGCGCAGCGGCGAAACCGTGTTCTGCTACACGCGCAATGCGAACCCATTGGTGCACGACCTGGAAGGCCGCCGCGAGCTGCGCTACCTGCATCGGCACGCCAATCTGGAGGACGTGTTTCTCAAGCTGACGGGTCGCGAGCTGCGCGATTGACCTGCCCGAGCGACTTCGACATGAGCCTCGCCATCAGACACTTCCTGCCGCCGCAGCCGAGCCTGCGCTTCCTGCCGGTATGGCGGCGCAATTTCCTGGTATGGCGCAAGCTCACCATTCCATCCATCCTCGGCAACCTCGCCGATCCGCTGCTCTACATGCTGGGCTTCGGTTACGGCATCGGCGCGCTGGTCCCACAGATGGAGGGCATGTCGTACATCGCATTCATCGCGGCCGGCACCGTCTGCTCCAGCACGATGAACAGCGCCACCTTCGAATCGATGTACTCCAGCTTCTCGCGCATGCACGTCCAGCGCACCTGGGATGCGATCCTCAACACGCCGATCGACCTCGACGACGTGGTGGTGGCCGAGGTTGCCTGGTCTGCGTCCAAGGCCACGCTCTCGGGCGTGGCCGTATTGATCGTGGCGACGGCTCTGGGACTCGCGCAATCGTGGCTCGCACTCTGGATCGTGCCGCTGGCACTGCTCGCGGGCCTCACCTTCGCGAGCCTCGGGCTCATCATGACGGCAGTGAGCCCCAGCTACGACTTCTTCATGTACTACTTCACCCTGGTAATCACGCCGATGATGCTCGTGTCCGGCGTGTTCTTTCCGATCGAGCAATTGCCGCCGGCACTGCAAGCGGTCGCGGGCGTGCTGCCGCTCACGCATGCGGTCGCCATCGCGCGCCCGCTCATGAACGACGCCGTTCCGGCGGGCCTGGTCACCCACCTTTTGGTGCTCGTGGCCTACGGCCTGGTCGGGTTCCATGTCGCGCTTGCGATGACCCGCAGGCGGCTGCTGAAGTAGCCGCCGTTTTTCGCCATGCCGGCGCACGATCGCATCCGCCTTTCGGGCTAGGCGAGAAGCGCGATGGGCGCCACAACGACGGGCGGCTAGAATCCGCACACCAATCGCACGGGCAGCCGCCATGCTGTGGGTCAAGGCGTTTCACATCGTATTCATGGTGACCTGGTTCGCGGGCCTGTTCTACTTGCCGCGGCTTTTCGTCTATCACGCCCTGGCCGAGGACGAGACGGGCAGGAAGCGTTTCAAGATGATGGAGCGCAAGCTCTTCTACGGCATCATGACGCCAGGCGGGATCATCACGGTACTGCTCGGCTTGTGGTTGTGGCTGGGCTACGGCATCGGTGGCGGATGGATGCACGCCAAGGCTGCGCTGGTCGGCGTGCTGATCGGCTATCACGTCTGGTGCGGATTTCTCATGGCCGATTTCAGGCACGATCGAAACCGTCATGGGCACGTGTTCTACCGCTGGTTCAACGAATTCCCGGTCGTGCTCCTGATCGCCATCGTGTTGCTGGTGGTGCTGAAGCCGTTCTAAGGCAACGAGGCATGGCAGGTGACGAGAAGCCGATGAGCATGCGTTGCAAGCCGCTCGTCCTGGCCGCGGTGCTTGCCTGCGGCGCGCACGGCGCCCTGGCGCAGGACATGCAGGCGCGCATCGTCGTGCAAAGCTCGCCGCTCGCCGGCTTCCGTCACTACGAGGCGCCCAATCTGTGGGGCGAGGTGCGCTCGGGCGACGAACTGTCCTTGGTGCGCGAGCCCGACAACCCGCACGATCGCAACGCGGTGCGGGTCGAGTGGCGCAGCTTCAAGCTCGGTTACGTGCCGCGCACGCAGAACGAAGCCGTGGCGCGCATGCTCGATCGCGGCACGCGGCTGGCCGCACGGGTGAGCAAGCTTCAGCACACCCGGGCGCCGAACCGGCGCATCGAATTCGAGATCTTCATGCCGTTTTAGCGAGCTTCCGGCAAATGCCTTATAGCTCGCTCCCTTCACCCCTACTCTTCCAAAGGGAGAGGGGCGTGTCGTGCAAAAAAGCGGCCCGTCAGTCACTTTGCGGATTATCGATAGGCTTGGCCCATGTCCCTGCAATTGTTCGCGCCCTGTCCGCGCGGCCTGGAAACGCTGCTCGCCGCCGAGCTTTCGCGGCTCGGTGCAGGCACGACCAAAACCACCGACGGCGGCGTGACCGCGAACGGTGACGCGCGCCTGCTCTACCGCGCCAATCTGGAGAGCCGGCTTGCGAGCCGCATCCTGTTGCTGGTCGGCGGCGCGGACTATCGCAGCGCAGACGATATCTATCGTGCGGCGCGTGCGGTCGACTGGATGCGCTGGTTCGACGGCAGCTGCACGATTCGCGTCGCCGTCTCGGCCATACGCTCGCCGCTCGAAAGCCTGGACTTCGTTACGCTGCGCGTGAAGGATGGCGTCTGCGATATGTTCCGCGACGCTACAGGGTCGCGCCCCGACGTCGATACGCGCACTCCCGATGTGCGCATCCATGTCTTCCTGCACCACAACCGGGCGAGTTTCTATCTCGACACCTCGGGCGATCCGCTATTCAAGCGCGGCTGGCGCACCAGCGTCGTGGATGCACCCCTGCGGGAAAACCTCGCCGCCGGCATTCTTCAAATCGCCGGCTGGCATCCGCACGCACCGTTGCTCGATCCGATGTGCGGCGGCGGCACGTTCCTGCTGGAGGCGGCGACTATCGCGCTCGGGATCGCGCCGGGCACGAATCGCGGCTTTGCTTTCGAGCGCCTGAGCACTTACGACGCGCGCTTGTGGCGCGAAGTGCGCGAGACCGCGGATGCCGCACGCCAACCGCTCGGCCCGTTGCCGATTCACGGCTCGGATCACGATCGCAAGGCGGTGAATGCCACCCGGGACGCGCTTCGCCGGGCCGGCATCGAAGCGGCGGTCTCCCTCCAACAGATCGACATCCTCGAAGCGTCCGCGCCTGCCCCGAACGGAATCCTGGTCGCGAATCCGCCTTACGGCGTACGCATCGGCGAGCAGGAGGCGCTCGCCGCGTTCTATCCCAAGCTCGGCGACCGGCTCAAGCGACACTTCGCCGGTTGGCGCTGCTGCTTCTTCACCGCGGATACGCGCCTGCCGAAGTTGATCGGCCTGAAGCCGGCGCGCCGCACGCCGCTCTACAACGGCGCGCTCGAATGCCGGCTGTACGCCTTCGACATCGTGTCCGGATCGATGCGAGCGCGCAGCCGCACGGTTGCGCAGGCCGATCGGCCTGCAGGCAGCGAATGAGCATCAGCGTGCCGGCAGCGCGAGCAGCGCACGGACGACGAGCGACAGGCCGGAAACGATCAGCAGACCATAGAGCATGCGCATGAGCGCGGCGCTCGCCACACGCATATGAATGCGGCTCCCGACCCATAGCCCGAGGGCGGCCGCGGGCAGGAACCAAAGCAGGCCGATCGCCAGACCCGGCTGGAGCAGCACGCCCGCCACGGCGAACACGACCAGCCGGATCACGAGGCTGAACCAGACCATCACGCCCATGGTCGCGCGCAGCACATTCTTGTCCTCGATGCGTCGGGTGAGGTAGACGAGATACGGCGGCCCGCCCATGCCGAACAAGGTGCCGGTTGCGCCGCCGAGCGCTCCGGCGAGCGGCGCCCACGCCCGCGAGATCCGCGTGGCCTTGCGGCGGCTTGCCAGGTGATAGGCGCCATAGCCGCCGATGAAAACGCCGAGGGCGAGCAGGCTCGTCGTACGCGGCAGGCTCACCAGCAGGCTTACGCCCAGCACGGCGCCTGCCAGCGAAAACGGGATCAGCCATTTCAGCTCGCGCACAGCGGCATCGCGCCGTCCCTGAGCACCGACCGTGATGGCGGCGGCGAGATCGAGCAGGGACGCCAGGGCAAGCACCAGCGGCAACGGATAAAAGTGCGAGAGCACCGGAACGGTGAACAGCGATGCGCCGAAGCCGGTAAAGCCGAAGACGACATAGCCGAAGGCGATGATCGCGAGCCCGACCAACGTCGCGCCCGGATCGCCCAGTACGAACACTCCGCCTCCCTCTCCCCCGCAGGGGCCATGCTCGAATTTCGAATTTTTCCGTTACAAACACCACCCCGTCCGCGACATTGTCGCGTCCTCACTCTCGACGAGGAGGGGAATGCTTTGATTCTCCCCGCCTCTCATGAGGCGGGGTGCCGGCGAAGGAGACGGGGTGGTGCGGTTCTGCGCTTGTCGCCTGTTCCCGGGGCCCGACACGTCGATCGAGCCTGGCCCCTTTTCGACGCCAATGGTAGCCGCTTTCCCTCTTCCCCTTTGCGCCATCCGCCTTTAGGCTTCGCCCTCACGGTTGCCATAGCGAACCCCGAGGACGTGGAAGCGAACATACCCATCCGCCAGGCGGTCGACGCGATCTATCGCAGCGAGTCGCGGCGCGTGCTCGCCACGTTGATCCGTCTGCTCGGCCACTTCGACATCGCGGAGGAAGCGCTGCACGACGCTTTCATCGCCGCGGTGGAGCAATGGCAGCGCGACGGCATCCCCGCCAACCCGCGCGCCTGGCTCGTGTCTACGGGCCGCTTCAAGGCCATCGACAAGATCCGGCGCCGCTCGCGCTTCGACGCCGCGGCTGCCGAGCTCGCCATCGAGCTCGAAGACGCGGCGGAGCCGGGGCCCGATGCCGACAGGGAAGAGCTGGAAGACGATCGCCTGCGGCTCATCTTCACCTGCTGCCATCCCGCGCTGCCCTCGGACGCACAGGTTGCGCTCACGCTGCGGGAAGTGTGCGGGCTCACCACCGAGGAGATCGCGCGCGCATTCCTCACGACCCCGGCTACGCTCGCGCAGCGCATCGTGCGCGCCAAGAACAAGATCCGCGACGCACGCATTCCCTACCGCGTTCCGCCGCGCGCGGAGTTGCCGGAACGGCTCGATAGCGTCCTGCGCACGATCTACCTGGTGTTCAACGAAGGTTATTACGCATCCGCCGGCGAGGCATTGACGCGGCACGATCTCTCCGGCGAGGCAATCCGGATCGGCCGCTTGCTGCTGGAGCTTCTGCCCGAGCCCGAGGTCATGGGACTGCTCGCGCTCATGCTGCTGCACGAGTCGCGGCGCGAGGCGCGTACTTCCGCCGCGGGCAACCTGATCCTGCTCGAAGACCAGGATCGTTCGGCTTGGAACCGCGACAACATCCGCGAAGGCACCGAGTTGGTGCAACGGGCGCTTACCTTGCGCGGATACGGTCCCTACGCCATCCAGGCGGCGATCGCGGCGGTGCATGCCGAGGCGTTGTCATCGGCCGATACCGATTGGGCGCAGATCGTCGGCCTCTACGACGTCCTGGCGCGCATCGAGCCTTCGCCGATCATCGAGCTGAACCGGGCGGCGGCGATCTCGATGCGCGACGGACCGGCTGCCGGGCTGGAGCTGGTCGACGCAATTTTTGCTCGCCGCGAGCTCATGCAATACCACCTCGCGCATGCTGCCCGGGCGGATTTCTGCCGCCGCCTCGGGCGCGACGACGATGCGCTCGCTGCCTACACGCGGGCGCTCGAGCTCGCTCGCCAGGCGCCGGAGCGGCGCTTTCTGGAAATGCGGATCGCTGCCTTGAGGTCGACGTCGCCAAGCTAGCCGCGGTGCTCCGGGTTCCTCGCCGAAGCACCAAAGTGACGAAATTCCGCACACCCGCTGTCGATTCCGGAAGGTCGGGAACGACTATGAAATGCAATTTGCCAGGAGAAACCTGTGAAATACCTCTGTCTCATCTGCGCGGAGACCTGGATGGAGCGGTTCGCGCCCGCCGAGGCGGCCGCGCATTTCGAGGAGTACCGCGAATTCACCGAGAACCTGCGTGCCGGCGGCCAATTCCTCGCCGCCAATCGGCTGCAGCCACCGGAAACCGCGGTCACCGTGCGGGTGCGCCAGGGCCGCGTGACCGCGACCGACGGTCCCTACGCCGAAACGAAGGAACAGCTCGGCGGCTACTACATGGTCGAGGCGCGCGACCTCAACGAAGCGATCCAGATTGCAGCCCGAATACCTGGCGCCCGCTACGGCTGCGTCGAGATCCGTCCGGTCGCCGACGACGTGCAAACCCGCAACGCGCTCGGCGTGCCGAAATAGCCTTGCGGGCTTCACCAAACAGCATGCGAACGCCCGTCGGGACGGGGCCAGCCCGCGTAAATTGGGACGCACACGATTTCGATGTACGACCGTATGAAGAACTACGCACGGCGGGACGAAATTGTGTGCGTCCCAATTTTACCTGCAGTTTTCGAAATACCGGATCGGCGCATGCCGCGTCGGCTCGGCTTGCAGTTCATCGGAGCAACGAGGAGACATCCATGTACGTCGAACCCTATCTGTTTTTCGATGGCCGCTGTGAAGAGGCGCTTGCGTTCTACCGCAGCGCAATCGGCGCCGAGACCACGTTTCTGCTGCGCTTCAAGGACAGCCCTGAACCGCCGCAAGAGGGTTGCGCGCAGCCGGGTGCCGGCGACAAGGTGATGCACGCAGCCTTCAAGGTCGGCGACACGCTGATCATGGCCTCCGACGGCCGCTGCGAAGGACGCCCGAGCTTCCAGGGATTCGCGTTGACGATCGCGGTGCGCGAGGAAGCCGAAGCCGATCGCGTGTTCGCCGCGATGAGCGAAGGTGGTCAGGTGCAGATGCCACTCACCAAGACGTTCTTCTCGCCTCGCTTCGGCATGCTGGCCGATCGCTTCGGTGTGGGCTGGATGGTGATCGTTGCGCAGGAGGAACCGAGCGCGGCGAGGAAGTAACAACGGGGACAGGGGCGACGCGCCCTGCAAGCAAGAAAGCCGGGGCGCACGTGGCGCCGTGCGGCCAATCTCCGCGGCGTACTCCGCCGCGCTCAGACCCCTGAGCGTCGCGATCATCGATACAGCGGCCGGCAGCTGTACCCTGAGGAGCGCGCCCGGGCCGCGGAACACCCGAAGTTCGACCATGACGTAGGCGACTGGTCACGCGGCGTAATGCAGCACCGCGAACACATGAAGACCGCTGCCCGCAACAACGAAGCCATGCCAGATCGCGTGCGCGTAGCGGAAGCGCGAATCCAGCACGAAGAATACGACGCCCGCCGTGTAGGCGATGCCTCCGGCCACGATCAATTGCACGCCGGGCAGCGGCACCCGCTCGACCAGCGGCACGGCCGCGATGAGTGCAAGCCAGCCCATGACGAGGTAGAGACCCGTCGAAAGCCAGGGATGCGATAGCCGGTCGCATGCCTTCATCGTCGCCCCGAACACCGCGAGCGCCCACACCAGGCCGAAGAGAGTCCACCCCCACGCACCGCGCAACGCACCTAGGGCGAACGGCGTATAGCTGCCGGCAATGAATACATAGATTGCGCCGTGGTCGAGCTTCATGAAGACACGCTTGGCGCGGCCGGCCGGCAGAGCGTGGTACAGCGTCGACACGAGATACAGCAGCACCATCGTTGCCGAAAACACGCTGGCGCCCACCACGTTTGCGGCGCCGAACTCGCTGGCAGCCCCGATCAGGAACGGCATTGCGGCGATCGCCGCAAGCAGCGCCATGCCATGGCTCACGCTGTTGGCGATTTCCTCGCCGAGAACTTGCGGGCGATCGACCATGCGGTCATTGTCTCACGGCAGGGCGGTAACAACAGTGGCAGGTTTGCGTGTCAACGTTCTTGATAGGGCGGTAATCGGCGTAGCTGCTTGGCGCGAGAGGAGCGTAGCGGATCCCGCCGCGTCTCCGCAATTTTCGGCGGGATGCGCCTTGCCTTCTCCCGCCCTACGCAGGTGCGGGGCGTTGTACTGCCTCCGCTGTTGCGCGCTTACCGCGGGAGGCCCTATGCAGACGGCCTGCACATCCGCAACGGTTTCGGATAGGCTTCCGCCTGGACCGTCTGCGAATGGAAGTATGCGCATGACTCGAGGATTCCCGTCGCTCTGCCATTGGGGCGCGTTCACCGCAGTCGTCGAGCAAGGGCGTTTCGTGCGCGCCGACCCGTTTGCGCTCGATCCATCGCCCTCGGCGTTACTCGGTGCCTTGCCAGAAGTGGTGTATTCGAAGTCGCGCGTCGCGCGGCCGTCGGTGCGTGAGGGATGGTTGAAGCATCGCGACCGGTGGCGCACGGGGCACGACACTTACGTCGAAGTGGACTGGGACACCGCACTCGAGTTGGTCGATGCCGAACTGAAGCGGGTGCGCGCGCAGCATGGGGCCGAAGGCATTTTCGGCGGCTCGCAAGGCTGGGCGTCCGCCGGTCGAATGCATCACGCCGGCTCGCAG
>JBOIEI010000828.1:0-4111 GCA_050741055.1 Burkholderiales bacterium
CTGTTCACCCACGCAGGCGACGGTCCGCCCGTTGTCGATACGGATGTTGTCGAACCCGCGCTGGAGGCGGAAGCGCTTTTCCACGCCACCGCACTCTCGCCGCTGACCGGGGAGACGATTCGTCGTCTCGCGCTGCTCGAGCCTCGGATGCTCGCGCTCATGCACGGCTCGTCCACGCGTACGCGATGCAAGGAATCCTTGCTGCACCTCGCCGACGCATACGACGCGATGATCCGGCAAGGGGGACACTAACAAGCTGCCGTGGCTCAATTCGCGCCGGATGATGCGGGTCGTGTGACTTCGTAACTCTTTGATCGTCTGCTGCGCCCACGCAGAGTGCGGCGGCCTCGACCCGCCGGCGACGGCTTACGGTTTCTGGACTGAATTCAGGGCGGTAAAACAGTCTTGCGAACCGCTCGAGGTCGCGGGGATCGACACCCGAGATGGTGGCAAAATTGAGACCATTCCCGCTCCAGTGGGCACTGAGAAGGTCTCTCAACGAGCCGGCCGATTGCGTGGCTATTGTCGTTCAGCAGCCTTCGACCAGGGAACGAACGAGCTCTGCCGTGCCTGCCGAAGAGATCGCCATGAGCGTGATCGTGCCTTCGGTACGCTGACCAACTGGCCGCAGATCGGCCGTCGCGTACGTGACGCCATTTCTGACACGCACGATAACTTCCACGTTTCCCCGCGCATCGGGCGGCTGCACTTCTGCGATAAGCGCGGAGCTGTGCGCTTCGGCGTTGCGCGCGAGGCATGCACCCGCGCGTTGCGGAGATTGGGCGAACAGATGTCTGACAGTGTCCGGCAATGCGTCTTCGCGCACCGGCGCACAGCCTGCGAACGTCAGCAGCAGAGCCATACAAAGCACCCGTTTCGTCAACGCTTCTTCGCGCATTCGCTTCTTTCGCCCAAATTCGACGGGATCCTCGCGAAGGTCAGACCACTCCGATGCAGAGGCAGCGACGCCGTATCCGGCAATGTTGCCCGTGCGCCCGCGTGAACCTGTGCCGAGGGATTTCGCGCACTCGGCTTGCCCGCGCGGCCAGGCGGCGACCCGCAGGTGCTCCATCGAGCTTCGCCCGGATGAGTCCGAACGCCATGTTGCTTGCTCCATGTCCGTCGGCAGGCGTTTACCATTGGCGATATCAACCCTCAGCGTTTCGGGCGATCGCCGACATGCGATGAGACAAAGGAGTTTTCATGTTGAACGGGAATGGCACGCAGGCACAGGCCGAAGAGATTCTCGATGCGGCGATCGGTCTCGCGCAGCAGAAGTGGCGCGATCGGCTGATCGCAGCGTATGCACTCGGTAGTCTCGCGCACGGCGGCTTTCGCCCGCTCGTGAGCGACATCGACATCGGCTTCGTGCTGGAAGATCCGTTGTTGGCGAGCGATGCCGAAGGCATCGGCAGTGTCGTCAGCACGGTCGAGGCCAGCCGCAAGCCGTTTTCCGACCGGCTGTCCGTTTTTTGGGGGTCGGTGGCGAGCCTCTCCGGGACGAGCTCCGGCGGGCGCTTCCCACCGCTGGATCGGCTCGATCTCCTGAAATTCGGCCGCCTCGTGATCGGTCGCGATGTTCGCGCGAAGCTATCGTTCCCGACTCGAGAGCAGCTCGTGGTGGCCGGTGCGGAATTCGCGCGCTGGCGCCTCGACCGGGATGATGTCATCGCAAAACTGAACGACCCGGTGGCATTGCTGCGGTCGGACCCGAAAACCCTGACGAAGCTGATCCTATACCCGGTGCGCTTCCTCTTTACCGCGCGCACTGGCGATGTCGGACGCAACGATGCGGCCGTCGAGCACTTCGTTGCAGCCGGCATGAGTCCTTCTTCGGAACTGGCGCGATTGGCTCTTGAATGGCGCAAGGCGAGCCCAGCGGATTCCGACAGCGCTGCAATCCGTGCCATCGCGACCGGATTGTTTCCGTTGTACCGGGAATTTCTCCGAGACCATGAGGCGCGCTTGCGCGCTTACGGCCGGCTCGATCTCGCTGACGCATTTCTCGAATGGCAACAGCGATTGGATGCATGCTGAGGGAAACACACCACCCCGGCGGCTACTCGAGCGCGTCTTCGACATCGACCTGGAGCCTTGCCCGAGCTGCGTTTCTCCGGAGCTAACCCCCGCTTGCAAGGATATGCGGCGGAGTATGCGCGGATGCGGCGTGATCGCCGTCCCAGCGCTCCACTTCGACCAGCATCGAGAGCGCGCTCGGTCCCTGACTGAGCTTCGAGGTACCCTGATCCAGCGAGAGCACGTTCGGATTCCCATGGCGTTCGAGCGCGCGGTCGTTCGCATCGGCAGGATCGTACCAGGCTCCGGTGGACATGATGGCAACGCCGGTGCGCAAACCCGCATCGACTTCGACCGTCGCCAGGCAAGCGCCGCGCGCATTGAACACGCGGACGACCATGCCGCCGGTAAGCGAGCGCACGGCTGCGTCTGCGGTGCTCAAGCGGATGCGCTCGTGACCGGCGCGTTTGGCCGCGCGCGCGACAGGGCCGTAATCGGCCTGGCTGTGCAGCTTGTCGGGCGGTTGCGTGGTGACGAGATGCAAGGGGTAGACGCGCGCCTGCGAAGCGCCGAGCCATTCGCTCGGCGGCAGCCAGGTCGGGTGCGGCGGACAGTCGTCGTAGTTGAAGCCGGCGATCCGCGCCGAATAGATTTCGATCCTGCCGCTCGGGGTTTTCAGCGGATGCGCCAGCGGATCGTTGCGAAAGTCCTCGAACAGGACGAAGGCGCGTTGCGGCCGCGGCAGCTCGAAGTAGCCGCGCTCCCAGAAGACCTCGAACGGCGGCATCTCGACGCCGGCGGTCAGATTCTTTTCGCGCGTGCTGTCGTAGAGCCTACGGATCCAGCCGGTTTCGTCCAGCCCGTCCGTATAGCGAGCCTCGAAGCCACCGCGCGCGGCAAGCTCGCCGAAGATGTCGCGGTCATTGCGTGCTTGAGCGATCGGATCGATCGCGCGATGCATCGCGAACAGGAATCGATCGCGCGCCGAGCCGCCCAGGTCGTTGCGCTCGAGCGTCGTCGTCGCCGGCAGAACGACGTCCGCATGGCGCGCCGTCGGCGTCCAGTGCGTTTCGTGGACGATCACCGTTTCCGGGCGCTGCCAGGCCCGTCGGAGCCGCTTCAGATCCTGATGATGATGAAATGGATTGCCGCCGGCCCAATAGACCAGACGAATATCGGGATAGCGCAGCCGTTCGCCGTTGAAGTCGTACTCGCCGCCCGGACGCTCGAGCATGTCGGTCAGGCGCGCCGCCGGGACCGCGGTGCTCGCAGGGTTCTTACCGATGGGCAGCTCGGGCGTGGCCGCGCCCGCCGGCCGGGGACTGCCGACGCCGCCTTGCGAGCCGTGCCCGAACCCGAAGCCGCCGCCCGGCAGACCGATCTGACCGAGCATCGCGGCGAGCGTGATCAGCATCCAATACGGCTGCTCACCGTGGTGCGCACGCTGAATCGACCAGGTCATCGTCAATAGATTGCGCGTCGCTGCGAGCTTGCGGGCGAGCGCGCGGATTTCCGCCGCATCGACGCCGCAAATCGGCGCCGCCCATTGCGGACTCTTCGGTTGGCCGTCGTCGCGCCCCGTGAGATAGCGCTCGAACTGCTCGTATCCAGTGCAATACCGGGCGAGGAAAGCGCGATCTTCGAGTCCCTCGCTCACCAGCGCGTGCGCCATGCCGAGCAGAAACGCCGTATCGGTTCCAGGCCGGATCGAGATCCAGTGCGCGTGCAGGAAATCGGGAGCATCGCCGCGGTTCGGGCTCACGACGACGAATTCGATGCCGGCATCCCTGGCGCGGCGCAGCCACGTCTCCATGCCATGCTCTCCGGGACCGCCGGACGACACCTGCCCGTTCTTGAGCGCGAGCCCGCCGAACGCGACCATGAGCCGCGTATGGCCGCAGACGTTCGTCCAGTCGGTCACGTGGCCCGTCACCGGGCCTGCGGTGCCGACGACGTGCGGCAGCAGGAACATCGCGGTGCCGAAGCTGTAATTGCCTTTCTTGTCGACGCAGCCGCCGCCGCTGAACAGGAAGCGCTTGAGCTGCGAGCCGGCGTGATGCATTCGACCGGCGGACGCCCAGCCTTGCGAGCCGCC
>JBOIEI010000829.1:0-3998 GCA_050741055.1 Burkholderiales bacterium
GATCAAGGCAAAGCTCGCCGACAGCGGCATCGAGGCGAGCGTCACCGGTCGCGCCAAGCACCTTTACTCGGCCTACCGCAAGATGATCGAGAAGCACCTGACGTTCTCCGAAGTGCACGACATCTACGGCGTGCGCGTGATCGTGAGGGACGTGGCGACCTGCTACCTCACGCTCGGCACCCTGCACGGCCTCTACAAGCCGATCCCCGGCAAGTTCAAGGATTACATCGCGATCGCGAAGGTGAACGGCTATCAGTCGCTGCACACCACCTTGTTCGGCCCGTTCGGCATGCCGATCGAGGTGCAGATTCGCACGCTCGAGATGCACAAGATCGCCGAGGCCGGAGTCGCTTCGCAGTGGCTGTACAAGAGCTCGGATGCGTCGCTCTCCGAGCTGCAGAAGAAAACGCACCAGTGGCTGCAGAGCCTGATCGAGATCCAGTCCGAATCGGGCGACTCGGTCGAGTTCCTGGAACACCTGAAGGTCGATCTGTTCCCGGACGAGGTCTACGTCTTCACGCCCAAGGGCCGCATCATGACGCTCCCGCGAGGGGCGACCGCGGTCGATTTCGCCTACGCGGTACACACCGACATCGGCAACCGCTGCGTAGCGGTCAAGATCAACGACGATCTGATGCCCCTGCGCTCGGAGCTACGCAACGGCGACCGGGTCGAGATCATCACCGCCGCGCATGCCAAGCCCAACCCGACCTGGCTCAACTACGTCGTCACCGGCAAGGCGCGCTCGCACATCCGTCACTTCCTGCGCACCATGCGCTTCCAGGAATCCGTGCAGCTCGGCGAACGGCTGCTCAATCAGGCGCTCGGCGCATTGCACACGAGCCTGGCGGAGATCGGCGAAGCGCCGTGGGACAAGATGCTGAAGGAAACGGCGGCCAAGTCCTCCACCGAGATTCTCGCCGACATCGGCCTCGGCAAGCGCCTTGCTGTCGTCGTCGCGCGCCAGCTTTTCGCACAGGGAGGCGGCGACGGCGAACCGGCCGAACTGCGGCCCTCGGGCCCTGTGGTGATCCGTGGCTCCGAAGGCATGGCCGTGCAGCTGGCGAAGTGCTGCCGCCCCATTCCGGGCGATCCCATCATCGGCATGATCACCAAGGGCCACGGCATGGTGGTGCACACGCACGACTGCCCGGTGCTCGCCAAGATGCGGCTGGATCCCGAAAAGCTGCTGGACATCGAGTGGTCGCCCGAGTCCAAGAAACTGTTCGACGTGAGCATCAAGACCGTGGTCGCCAATCAGCGTGGGGTACTGGCGAAGGTGGCGGCGTCGATCGCCGAGGCAGGCTCGAACATCGAGAACGTCGCGATGGACCCGCAGGACGGCAGCCAGTACACGACCATGCATTTCACGCTGCAGGTCGGTAACCGCCACCATCTGGCCAGTATTCTGCGAAGCCTGCGCCGCGTCCCCGAGGTGTTGCGCATCGCCCGCGTCAAGGGCTGAGCGAGGCAATTCGACCCGGCGCGCGATCGTTGCGCCCGGGTCGGGCGGCGCCGCTACGAGGCGATCCGGCAGGCTGACTGCCGGGTCTTCAATGCGGAACGATTTTCATGCGCTCCTGGATCACGGCAGGCGTTCCGCGCACGCCATGAACATGAATCGGATGCTGAAACGTCTGCGCGGCAAAAGCCTCCTTGTCGGCCATCTGCTCCAGGTGCTGCGAACACAACAGGCTTTCGCGCGCCCGATCGGAGCGGAACAACTCGATGCAAAGGGCGAGCCGCGCCGGCGAGATGCGCGGATCGAGCGCCACCGCTCGCTCGAAGGCGGGCAACGCTCCGATCCTTCCCAACGCATCGAGGCTGACCCCGCGGTAGTACCACGCCCGCGCGGCGCTCTCGTTTGCCTGCAACCAGTAATCAGTCGCACGCAGCAAACGCTGCCAGTTGCGCGCTTCGTGCAATCGTTCCGCGAGCAATCGAAAGTGCTCGTCCATTACGGCAGGCTCGGCCGAAACGATGCGCTCTTCCAGGCCAGGATGCGAATCGAGGTATTCCGTGGGGCGCGCGCCGAAGCGATCGATCATGGTGCGGAAAAGTCGCAGCGTGCTATCCGGGTGAAACTTCGCCTGCGACAGCAGCGCCGTTCCGACTTTATCGGCTTCGATTTCCTGCTGCCGGCTGAAGGCCGAATCGAGCGCGAGAAACACCTGTCGGGCCGCCAGCTCGCCGCGAGCAACGCTGCCCGATTCGACCGCCACCTCGCGCCCTGCCGCAACGCCCGCCCGAGCGTGATGCCGCGCTTTCTGCGCGGCAATGAAACCATGTCGTTTCGAGATATGCGCAAGCTCGTGTCCGATCAGTGCAGCGGTCAATCCTGCGTCGTCGCCGATCACGTGCAGCATCGAGGTCGTGACGACCACGGTAGGCGGCCGGGCGATGGCGAGTGCGTTGACGGTGCGGCTTGGCACGATCCTCAAGTCCGCCCGCACGCCGGCCACGCTTTCGATCTTCTTGTACACGTCCAGAAGGGTGCGCAGATCGCCGACCCGCGCCTGCTCGACTGACTTCACTCCCTGCAGCGGGATCTGCTGGTTCGCATCCGCCACGATCGTCTGCGCGACCAGCTCCTGCACGCGCCAGGATTGCGCATGGGCGGGCCGTATCGACACCCACCCGAGGGCGATCGCGATGACGCACAGGCACGCGATATGGGCCGCGGCAAGGCGCTTGCCAACGCTGGCGCGAGCCGGCGCTCGATTCATGCTGCTCGTCCTTCTACAACGCACGAGCCCGGACCACCGGTCCGGGCTCGGATTGCCATGCGACTGGAATAGCACTACAGCTTGAAGCGCGCAACCCGGCTCTGCAGCCCGCTGGCAAGGCGCTCGAGGGTCGTTGCGGAATCCGCGTTGTGATGCGCAGCCGCGCCGCTTTCCTCGGTCATCTGTGCGATGCGCTCGACGTTGCGCGCGATGTCGCTGCTCGCCGCCTGCTGCTCGCGGGTGGCCGACGCGATCGCATTGACGCTTTGCACCGCTTCCATCGTCTGCGCGTTGATCTTCTCCAGCGCGGCCGCGGCCTCGTCGGCGAGCTTCACGCCCTGAACGACCTTGTCGCCGCCCGCCTGCATGGTCTCCACCACGCTGGAGGTCTCCCGCTGGATCGCCTCGATCATCGAGCCGATCTCGGAAGTAGCCGAACCGGTGCGCTCCGCGAGCTTGCGCACCTCGTCGGCCACCACCGCGAAGCCGCGGCCCTGCTCACCGGCGCGCGCGGCTTCGATCGCCGCGTTCAGCGCAAGCAGGTTGGTCTGGTCGGCGATGTCCTTGATGACCCTGACGATGGTGCTGATCTCGGCCGAGCGGCGGTTGAGCGTCTCGACCAGCTCCGAGCCGTGCTTCACCGATTGCGCGATGCTGTTCATCTCGCTGCTCGCCGCCCGCACGATGGATTCGCCTTCGCGGGCGAGCGCACTGGACTTGTCGGCAATGGCGGCGGCTTCCTGCGCATGCTCCGCGACCTGGCCGATGCTGACGGTCATTTCCTCGATCGCCGCGGCGGTCGAGCTGGTCGCCTCGGTGCGGGACTGCGCCCGCGAGATGCTGTCGCCGGCGCCGGCGGCCAATACGCCTGCGGAAGCGGATACTTCCGAGGCGCTTTGCGCCACGTCGCCGATCATGCTGCGCAGCTCTTCCTGCATCCTCGCCAGCGCCTGCAGCAGCAAGCCAACTTCATCCTTGCTCTTCGCTTCGATCGCGCTGTCGAGATTGCCCTCGGAAATGCTCTGGGCAACCGAAACCGCCGCTGCCAGAGGCCGGGTGAGCGAGCGCACGATCCACCACGCGAACAGCGAACCGACAACGGTCGCCAACGCGCCCAGGGCGAGCATCGTCCAGCGCGCCCGTGCGATCGCGGCCACCTGCTCGGCACCGCTCGACTCCACCCGATCGGTATTGGCGGCGACCAATTCCCGAACGGACTTCGACAAGGCCGAGAAACGCGGCTGCAGCATCTGGTGCACGGCCGCCTCGCCC
>JBOIEI010000830.1:0-3340 GCA_050741055.1 Burkholderiales bacterium
CTTCCCAGGACTCCCGCTTGCGCGGGAGGTCGCTTCCGCCACAGCGGGAGGTCGCTTCCGCCACAGCGGGAGGTCGCTTCCGCCACAGCGGGAGGGACGCCGAATGAACGGAGTAGATCATGACGGCTAGCTTCGATGCAAAGCGGCTCGCGCCGCTCAAGGACACGGTGGCCATCGTCGGGGTGGGCGAAACCGACTACGGCGCCGACTATCGCGGCGCCGGCGGCAAGACCGTCGGGAAGGGCGAGGCGCGTGTCGACCATTACACGCTCGCGTCGCGTGCGCTCAAACGCGCGCTCGACGATGCAGGCTTGAAGAAAGACGACATCGACGGCCTTTGCACGGGGCACACGCTTTCGGGCGAGCGGGCGAGCGAGCTGTGGGGTCTGAATCCGCGCTGGAGCGGTACCGGCGATGCCGCCCAGTGCATCATCGAGGCGGCCATGGCCATCCACTGCGGCCTGTGCACGACGGTCGCGCTGGTTTATGGAAACGCCCAGCGCTCGATGGATACGGCATACGGCGGGTCGCGCGTAACCGGCGGCGGCATCACCTCCTACTTCTACTACGCGCCCTGGGGCATGACCTCGCAGGGCGCCCTGTACGCGCTTCTGTTCCAGCGCCACAAGCTCCTGTACGGCACCACCGAGGAGCAGCTCGGCGCCATCGCAGTGGCGTTCCGCAAGCACGCCTGCCTGAATCCCAACGCGGTCATGCAGAAGGCGCTGAGCATCGACGACTACCTGAAGGCGCCCTACGTGGCCGAGCCGCTGCGCCTGTTCGACTACTGCCTCATCAACGACGGTGGCGTCGCCATCATCGTGCGCCGTGCCGACATGGCGAAAGGCTTGAAGCATCCGCCCGTCATGGTGAGCGGCTTCGGCTGGTCCGAAGAAAATGTGGATGCGACGCAACTGCGCCCGCGCCTGAAGGACTTCTACCATACCGCTCACCGAGACGTGGCCGCGCAGATCTATCCGATGGCCGGTGTGACGCCCAGGGATGTCGACGTGTTCGCCACATATGACAGCTTCAGCGTGCATCTCCTGGCGTCGCTCGAGGGTTTCGGTTTCTGCAAGGAAGGAGAGGGCGGCGCATTCGTTCAGAACGGACGCATCGAAATCGGCGGTGAGCTGCCGTGCAACACCAGCGGCGGCATGCTCTCGGAGAGCTACATGCAGAGCTGGAACCATCAGCCCGAGCTCGTGCGCCAGCTGCGGGGCGGCCTCGGAGCGCGCCAGGTGCAAGGTGCGGAAGTCGCGCAATACGTGCACGACGTCGCCGGCAAGTGCAAGAGCATCGTCTACACGAAGGGGAGCTAAGCGATGGCCACGGCGCGACCGATCCGCTCGATGGACCCGTATGCCGAGCAGTTCTGGGCATTCACGCAGAACAAGGAGCTGCGCCTGCAGCAGTGCGCGCAGTGCGGCAAGTTCCGCTGGCCGCCCGGACCCACGTGCGACCAGTGTCTTTCCGACGCGTTCCAGTGGGCCGCCGTCGCCGGGCGGGGCAAGGTGCTTTCGTGGACGACGTTTCGGCGCAAATACTTCGAGGAATATCCGGCGCCGCACACTACGTTCGTGCTGGAGCTGGACGAAGGGCCGCTGTTCGTATCGTACCCGGTCGACCTCGAGCCGGGTGATCTGCGCGAAGGCATGGCGGTGACGCTGCGCTGGGTGGATGGCGAGGACAAATTCGGCGCCTACAACCTGCCCGTGTTCGGTCCTCCGCCAGCGTAGATGACACCGGCAACCGCGGCGCTCAAGCGGCCGCTTCGAGTATCTTCAGGATTTGCTCGGGCGACGTGATCCGGACCGGATTGGTGTGCAGCCACTTGTCGTGCATGGCGGTGGTGGCGATCGAGGCGAATCGATCCGGGCCGACGCCGACATCGGCCAGGCGTCCCGGCAATCCCAGCTCGGCGATGAAGCTCGCCAGCACGTCGGCCGCATCTTCACCGGGATGGCCGAATGCTTCGGCCACCAGGCGCTGACGCTCGGCGCTGGCGGCGCGGTTGTAGCGCAGGACGTGCGGCAGCATCACGCACGAGGTGTAGCCGTGCGGTACGCCGCAGGAGCCGCCGAGCACGTGGCCGATCGCGTGGCTCGCGCCCATCTCGACCCCGCCGTGGCGCCCGGCAATCGCCAGCCAGATGCCGTAGAAACTTTCGAGGCGCGCATCCAGGTTGGACGGATCGCGCTTCGTTTCCCGCAATGACCGTCCCAGCAGCCGCAAGCCCTGCCGGTACATGCCGTCGCTGATCGGGTTGGAGAGCGGCGAGCACAAGCCCTCGACGGCGTGGTCGATCGCGCGCACGCCGGTGGAGAGCCAGACCCATAGCGGCGTGTGTACGCTCGGCGCCGGATCGAAGATGACCACGCGCGGAATCGCCTGCGGGTTGGCATGACTGAACTTGCGCTTGATGCGCTCGTCGGTGGCCCCGCCCCCGGTAGTCAGCTCGCCCGCCGAAAGCGTGGTCGGTATCGCGATCTGAGGGATGCGCGGCCCTTCGTATCTCTGCGTGGCGTGGGTGCCGTCGGCGTGCACGATGACGCGAAAGCGATCGAAGCCATCCGGGTCCGTGATGTCGTGATGCAGAGCCAGGCGGACGACCTTGCCGGCCTCGGTCACCGAGCCGCCGCCGAACGTTACGACCATGTCCGCGCCGGCATCACGTGCGAGCTGCGCCGCTTCCAGCACGGCCGAACGCGGCGTGAAGGGCGGGATCTTGTCGTAGCTTCCGGCGTAGTGCTCTCCGAGAGCCGCCCGAACCTTTTCCACTTCATCGGTCGTGCGGTTCATCGTGCCGCTGACGATGAGGAACACGCGCTTCGCGCCGATGCGCTCAACCTCCGCAGCCAGCGCCTGCGCGGCCGGTTTGCCGTATACCAGGCGTTCCAATCCGGGAAAATCGAATAGGGTTTCTTTCATGCGGTGCTCACTGGACATCCGCATCGCTTGACGGCTGGATCAGGCGAGGATGCATTCATCGTCGCCACGCATACGGGTGCATGCGTGGGTCGGCGTCATCGCATCGCTGAAGGCCTGTGCTTTTCCCAACTTAAGGCCGGACCATTCAAGCAGCAATGCGATATGGTTTAAAGCATCATAGCTTGGCATCGTCAGCCGCCTCGACGACCTGCTTGACGAAGTCGGACGCTTGCTCAGGATGCACTAGACGGGGGCTGAGGACGCGCGCACGGGCTGAAGACTCGAAATCGGGGATGACGACGTAGACCTCAGTATTTTCTGGCAACTCCACATTGTCCCCAAGTCGGATCTGCCCGTCTTTGACAACACCCTCAAACGTTGAGATAGCCATTTGACGTCTCCCATGCCC
>JBOIEI010000831.1:0-10731 GCA_050741055.1 Burkholderiales bacterium
CCCGCGTACTGCAGGGGCTCGCGCCGCTGATCGGGATGTTGCGGTTTGCGCATCACCTTGAAGAGATAGAACAGGCCGAACGCAAGCAGCGCGATCAGCAGCACGTCCATGAGCTTGATGCCCTCGAACGCGCCGCCGAAGATCATCGCGCCCAGCAGGCCACCGGCCAGCAGGCCGGCCACGGGCCCGAGCCAACGGCTGCCGCCTGCCGTCCCGGCCGCACCGGGTTGTTGCTGGGGCGCCGCCTGCGGCGCTTTGTCGGGACTCGGTTGCTGCGGCGTGGCCTGGCGCTGTGCGCCGAAGGACTTTCCGCCTCCGAGGCGTCGCGCCGCCTCCGAATCGGGAATCGACATGCCGAATCCGATCAGTACCGCAAAGACTGCACCAAGAATCTTGTTCACGGTCCCTCCTCAAAGGGGGAAAAGCGGGGAAAAGCGGGAGAAAGCAAAGCCGGCTCATTCTAGCAACATAGCCTGACCGCAAGCACAACAGATGCTATGGCTCTCATTGAAAATGCGAAGGAGTGCGCTGCGTGCCGGCCGGGTTCGGTCAGCACAGCTTGAACCCGCGATGCACCGCCACCACCCCGGCGGCCAGGTTGAAGTATTCGACGCGCTCGAAGCCGGCCTGAACGAACAGATCCCGCAGCTGATTCTGGTCGGGATGAACCCGGATCGATTCCGCCAGGTAGCGATAGCTGGCGGAATCGCGCGCGACCAGGCGCCCGAGCAAGGGCAGGACGCCGAAGGAATAGGCGTCGTAGAGCGGCGCGAGCGCCCGCTGGACGCGCGAGAATTCGAGCACGATCAGACGCCCACCGGGGCGCAGCAGGCGGTGCATCTCGCGCAGCGCATTGTCCTTTCGTGTGACATTGCGCAGGCCGAAGCCTATTGTGATGCAGTCGAAGTGATCGCTCACAAAAGACATCTGTTCGGCGTTGCAGCGAATGGCGCCGGCAGGCATGCCGGCGTCGAGCAGACGGTCGCGCCCGCGCAGCAGCATCGACTCGTTGATGTCGGCGAGCACGACCTCCCCGCCCGGCATCACCCGCGGCCATAGCTTCAGCGCCAGGTCGCCGGTTCCGGCGGCGACATCCAGGACACGCTGGCCCGGTCGCAATCCGCACAACTCCACTGTGAAGGCCTTCCACAGCCGGTGCAGCCCGCCCGACATGAGGTCGTTCATCAGGTCGTAGCGCGGGGCAACGGAGCTGAAGACGGCGCCGACCCGATGCACCTTGTCCGCCTCGGGCACGTCCTGGAAGCCGAAATCGGCGGTCCTGGGTCCTGTGGTCGGATCCGGTGTCTCGAAGGAATTGTCCGCGCCGGGGTCCGGCTCGGCGTCAAGGCTTGGCGACGGGTGCTTCACGGCTTGCTCCGGCCTGCGCCAAGCGCTGCAGATAGTCGGCCCACATCCGCTCGTGCTTCAAACCGTACTCGTACAGCAGGTCGAAGGAGTAGATCCCGGTGTCGTGGCGGTCGGAAAATACCAATTGGACGGCGTAACTTCCGACCGGCTCGACGCGCACGATGTCGACGTCTTTCTTTCCGGTCTGCAGCACTTCCTGCCCGGGTCCGTGGGCGCGCACTTCGGCCGAGGGCGAAAACACGCGCAGGAATTCGCCCGGCAGGCGAAACCGCTTCCCGTCGGCGTATTCGATCTCCAGCACGCGGGATTTCTGATGCAGGGTGATTGCGACCGGCGCGGGCGTCGCGCCGCGGGCATTCGCCATGACTGGCCTTCGAGGATGCAAGGAAGCGGCGGCGCACCGACGCGCCGCATGGGTAGCTGCAGCTACGCTGCCCATGATAGGCAGCGCGACGGGGCCATGCAAGGCGGCGTTCGGTCAGATTTTTACGTGAGGCAGTTTTACGTGAGGCAGTTAGGGCGCCGGTTGCGTGCGCAGTCGACGGCGCGCTATGCGGCGACTTCGAATACCACGCGCTCGAAATCGGCGCCCCGCTCCAATAGCCGAACCATCCGCACTCGCCGCAGGGTGCCGGAAAGCAATTCCAGCTCGCGCCCCGGCTGGAACAGATTCGGCGCGAGCAGCAGGGTTGGCGGCGTGCGCATCTCCGGCGCCGCAGGCAACAGGATCGCCGAGGGTTGTGCGGCTTCGTCCGCAGGTTGGCCGTGCAGCTGCACCGGCGTGACATGGGGAATGCCCGGCAGCAAGCGCAATCCGATCGACAGATCGCCGTCTTCTTCCAATCGCATCCATTGCGCCACCGCGAGCTGGAAATGCGTCGCGCTGCGCCGCCGGATGGCGATCAGCTGATGATGTTGAATGCGCTCGTCGCACTCGGGACCACGCGCCACGGCGATGAAGCCGGGGGCATGGGTGGCCGCAACGTACCACTGCTCGGAAAACGGACCGAGCGGACCGCCGAAAGCTCGGATCGGGATCACCATGGCGTCGTTACGAAACGCCTCGCCCTCCAGGCCGAGCTGGCGGCAGACGCCATCGAACCCGACCGCGGCGTGCGCATCCTCGCCCCGCTCGCGCCGGACCGCCAGCTGCCCCACCCCGGTGCCGCACCACTGGATGTACAGCAGTGTAAGCAATCGCTCACAGCCTGGCTGGCGTAAATCGACGCCGAGCCCAAGGCTGGCGGGGTCATCGCCGTGCCGCAACGAAGTCAGCACGCGGCGCAACGCCTGTCCGAGCTGCTCCAGCGTGATATAGCGGATCGAGGGTCCGGCCTCGATCCGGCGGGCCGAAACGGCAGGCGCGCTGGCCTTCAGATCGACCGCGAGAATCGCGCTCACGCCCGGCGCGATCGGGCTCGGCCCGATGCCGACCAGGGATTCCCAAAGCCCTGCCCAGCGGTACATCACCGTCATCTGGCGTGGCGACATGGTGTACGGGTTCGCCAGGTGAGCGAGCAGGGTGCGTGCATAGGCGGACGCCGGCGTGCGTACCACGACCGCGGCTGCAAGCGGGTCGGCGACGCCAGCCGCGGCCAATCCGTGGCGCTCGGCGAACGCGTAGGACTCGTGCAGCTGTTTCCAAAGTGCGGGAGATACGTCGCGATAGACGCAGTGATGCTCCCGGACGGCCGCCGCCGTGAGCTCGATGCAACGAAGCGCGAGCAGCGGCGCATGGGCGCCGAGACCGCGGTCGGCCTTGAAGCAGCGTCGCAGCAGCAACGCGTATCCCGCGAACAGGCCCTGCCACAACGCAACCACCGAGTTCCAGAGCGAATACTCGACAATCGAAAGCGGCAGCGCGCGCCCGACGTAGCGCTTCGCCAGCTCCTCCTGCAGGAATGCGGCGCTCTGGTAGAGCACTTCGAGGATACGCAGTCGCTCCAGCGCCGGCATATCGGCGTGGCCGAGGAGACCGACTTGCGCGGCGACCATCTCGTGCGCTTCGGCGGGGCGATGCAGCGGAATCGATTCCAGCCAGCCGACACAACTCGCGGCATCGGTGAATTGCAATCGTGCGTAGTACGTCGGTCCCGACGGTTGGGTCAGCATGCAGGCTCCTTGCGGCACCGCAATCTCCAATGTTTCGTTGCTTCATTGCCGCGCCGGCGTCAGGGCAGCGAACGCTGCCCGCGCTGGAGCCGACGGGATGCCTCCCTCATGCGGCAAGGAAGGCGCACCCTAACGCAAAATCCCTGTCCCCGGAAGTCAACTTCCGCACGGAGTGCCGCGCGGGGAGGGAAAATCCGGACTCGGTTGCTTAGATCTCGTTAAAAACCTCGCGCATCCGCCGAGTTGGATCAGCTTCCGCAATCCGGGTGCATCCGCCAAGCTGGATCAGCTTGCGCAATCCCGGCGCATCCGCCGAGTCGGGTCAAGACGTAAAGGCGAGCCGATCGAAATCGAAGCCGCGCTCGACATAGGCGCCGAGAGTGATGGTCTCGGCACGGGCCGTATGCATCTCGCCACGGGCGCCGGGCGCGAATCGGCCGGCTTCGACGAGAAGCGTGGCGGGGGCAGCGCGCTGGGCATCGGGCTCGATCAGCAATGCGCGTTCGTATTTCTGCGTGGCGTCGCCCGCTGGGCGCAGCGCGACCCCGCGCACCTCGCCGCGAACGAGCCGGATGCCTATCTGCGTCTCCCCGGCTGCGTCGATCTTGAGCCGCTGTATGACGCCCAGGCTGGGTGGATCGATGCTCGTGGTGCGCAGGGCCACCAATTGACCGTGCGCAAGCCGGGACGTCAGGTCCGCTTTGCGTCGCACGGCGAGCCCGGAGGCGTTCCGCGACAGCACCTCCCACGGCTCGAGCGCCGCGCTGCGGCCCGTGAGCAAGCGATGCTCGGTGCGCTCGGTGATATGGCCGAAGGTGGCCAGATCGTGCTCTTCTTCCCGCGTATAGCGCAGCCCCGGCTGGCGGAACGCGCGCCCGGAAATCTGGAAGTGCACCGCGTGCATGCCAAGCGCGGCCTGAGCACGCAGCGCGTTACCCTGGCGTTCGTCCGCAGTCGCCGAGCCGGCACTGCACCATTGCACGTACAAATGCGTCAGCAAGCGCTCCAATACGGCGCGCGGCATGTCGGCCGCTGCCGGCAGCTCCGCAGCAGGTTGGGCACTGCGCAGGCAATCTGCCAATTCACGCAGCCGCATGCCGAGCGCGCTGGTATCCAGGTAACGGACCCCTTCGCCGGTGCCGGTGTCGCGCGCAAGTCTCGCGCCGACCTCAGCGCCGAGATCCAGCGCAAGCGGGGAGCGAGAAGCCCACAAGGGTTCGGAAGGCATGATATCGACCAGGCCGAGCCAGTGCGGCAGCCATTGGCCGAGTACCCGCATCTGTACTGCGCAAAGGGCATAGGGATTGGCGCACTCGTACAGCACGGTGACGAGATACGCATGCTTGCAGCTCGTTTGCGAATCGGCATGGTGCGGGTCACTCACCGCTATGTCGGCGAGCGAGCAATCGGCCGCCGAGCGGTAGCAGTTATGGAACTCCTTCCAGATGGTGCCCGGCACGGCGCGGTAGGCGTGAGTGTGCTCGCAGATCGCTCGGCCGAGACTGTCCAGCGCACGTTGCGACACGGTTGCCGCCGCCGCTTCACTCTGGCCGGAGTCCGCGCACAAGGCATATGCGAAGTAGAACGCCTGCCACAAACCGACCATGTCTTCCCAGCACTGGCGCTCGCCTTCGGCCAGAGGGATCGGCTTGCCGGCGTAAATCGATCGTCTCGATTCGGTCGTCGCGATGGCCGTCGGACGCAGCGCCTCGAGCGCCGCAAAGCGCTGCGCCGGTGCGATCGGCTCGGCGGCCAGCGCATGCGCTTTTTGCCGCAGCATGGCGAGCGCCGCAGTCGGGTCCGCCGCCGACCGGTTCAGGCCGGCCCCTGGTTGGTGGGACAAGGGAGGTGCCGCGCTCATTTAGGCTTGTGCTGCCAGAAACGTATGGATTTCGAAACCGACCCGGATCTGCCGCGTCGCCTGCCGACCCTCTGCCAGTTACGGCGAGCGCGGTGTGTCCTTGAGGGTTGAAAAAGCGCGTGCGATGAAAACGAATTTGGATCGGCGCGAAGGCGGACTATTGTCACGTCGCAGCAGCGCGAAGCGTTGAATTGTTCCTCTGAATTCGCTGTGCGCACAAGTGTCGTTAAGGCCCGACACTACGACCCCCTGGCTGTGTTCGTTCAGGCCGTGTTCAGATGACAGGCCGACGAGCGCCCCGGCGCAATCGTACGCAACTGCGGTGTCTCGACCGTGCAGCGGGGCATCGCATGCGGGCAGCGTGGGTGAAAGTGGCAGCCGCTGGGCGGCGCGAGCGGCGACGGGATCTCGCCGCGTATGGGGCGGTAGGACGCGCCGCGCGCATCCAGGCGCGGCACTTCCTCGAGCAGCGCTATGGCGTACGGATGGTTCGGCGCGCGAAAAAATTCCTCGGCGGGCGCGAGCTCGACGATGCGACCGAGATACATGATCGCGATGCGATCCGACATGTGCTCGATCACGCTCAGATCGTGGCTGATGAAAAGATAAGTCAGCTTAAGGCTCTCGCGCAGGTCGATGAACAGATTGAGCACCTGGGCGCGAATCGAAACGTCCAGCGCCGAGACAGCCTCGTCGCACACCAGGAGCTCGGGACTCACGGCCAGCGCTCGCGCCACCCCGATGCGCTGCCGCTGGCCGCCGGAGAACTGGTGCGGGTAACGCGACTTGCAGCCGGGGTCGAGCCCCACGCGCGCGAGCAGCGTGTCGAGGAAGGGGCCGATCGCTTGCCGCCGCACGAGCCCGTGCACCAGCGCGGCCTCGGCCACGATCTCGCCGACCCGCATGCGCGGATTGAGCGACGCGAACGGGTCCTGGAAGATCATCTGAATCTTGAGCGCAATCCGCTTCGCTGGCAGTGAGTCGCGATCGGTTGCATCGATGCCGTCGTACACGATGCGCCCGGAGCTGGGCCGCAGCACCCCCGCGACCATGCGTGCCAGCGTCGATTTGCCGCAGCCCGACTCGCCTACCAGGCCGAGCACTTCGCCGCGCGCCACATCGAGCGAGACGCGATCGACCGCGTGCACCACCTGTTCCTTCGGCGCATGTCCACCCAATCGTGCGAGGCGGGCGGCAAGATCGGGCGCCTGGCGGAATTGCTTGGTGAGCTCGGTGAGCTCGAGCAGCGCGGATTCCGGCATGGTCATTGCAACGGATGGATGCAGCGCAGCTCGCGTTCCGGTGCCGGAATCGAACGGGGTATCTCGGCCCCGCAAGCCTCGCTTGCCCGTTCGCAGCGCGAGCGGAAGGCACAGCCTTGGGGCAGCTCGGTGAGGCGCGGCGCCATCCCGGCGATCTGGGCGAGCCGCGTGCCGCGCCGATTGCGGCTCGGTACCGATGCGATCAGGCCGCGCGTGTACGGGTGCAATGGATGCGCCAGCACGGCATCCACCGGACCGGCTTCGACGATGCGGCCCGCATACATCACGGCGATCCGATCGGCGAGCCCCGCGAGCACCGCGAGATCGTGTGTGATCCACATGAGCGCGGCGCCGCTGTCGCGGCACAGTGCCCGCACTTCGTGCAGGATCTGCGCCTGTATAGTGACATCGAGCGCGGTCGTGGGCTCGTCGGCGACGATGAGATCGGGCCGGTTCAGCATCGCGATGGCGATGGCGACGCGCTGGCGCATGCCGCCGGAAAGCTGATGCGGGTAGCTGCGCAAACGCTCTGCGGGCGCCGGAATGCCGACCTTGTGCAAGGCTTCGCAGGCGCGTTCCCGCGCTTGCGCCCGACCGATCGCAGCATGGGCCTGCAACGCCTCGATCATCTGCGTGTCGACCCGCAGCACCGGATTCAGGGTCATCATCGGGTCCTGGAATACCATCGCGATCCGGTCCCCGCGCAGCCGCCGCAGCGCCTCGGGTTCGAGCCCGATGAGATCGCGCCCACGGTAGGCGATGCGGCCGGAGACGATCCTTCCTGGCGGATCGACCAGTCCGAGGATGGAAAGCCCGGTGACCGACTTGCCCGAGCCCGATTCACCGGCGATGCCCAGGATCTCGCCTGCGGCCAGCGCGAACGACACGCCGTCCACTGCCTTGGCGATGCCTTGCCGGGTATGAAACCACGTGCGCAGGTCATCCACTTCGATGAGCGGCGTGCTGCTCATGTCATGTCGCCATTGCAGCGACGAACAGATAGCGGCCGAGCTTCCCGAGCGCCATGAACAGCATCACCGCTGGCCACGGCAATCGCAACCACCCCGCGGCCACGCACAGCGGATCGCCCAGGATCGGCACCCACGCCGCGAGCAGCGCGGGGCTGCCCAAGCGACGTGCGTAATCGATCGCGCGTGCGCGCCTGCGTTTGCCGGCTGCATGCGTATCGGCGGCGGGAAGCAGGCGACCGATCAGATACGAGCTCATGCCGCCCAGGGTATTGCCCAGCGTGGCCGTCGCGATCGCCGGCCAATACAGCCCCGCGTGCAGCTTCAGCACGCCGAACAGCACCGCCTCCGATCCGCCGGGCAACAACGTGGCGGCCAGGAAGCTTGAGGCGAACAGCGCCCACAGACTCGTATCCTCCGTCATCCCGGCTCGGAAGGGGTCGCGTGCTATACTCGCCCGCTCGGTGCGGGGGGCCGATCACGCACGTGTCGCCAGGAGCCGCTTGGCGGCCCTTGTCACGGGCCGCTTGGCGGCCCTTGTCACGAGCGCACCCGGCTGCATCGCCAGTCTGATTCGTTCATTGTGCAATCCGGTCTCGCGCGAGGCTTGGCTACGAACGCGCATTATGGTGACGATCGCCATGCAGGACAATCGGCGCACCGCCCGCCGTCGTTAGCGCCCCGCGAGGCACGACCCCAGAGGAGCTCATGGCGTACGCAATCGAATTCGGCCCGCAGGTCACGCTACCGGTCGCCGAGAGCAGCAAGCTGTTTCCCGTGGGCCGCATCTATTGCGTCGGCCGCAACTACGCCGAGCACGCACGCGAGATGGGACACGATCCGGAGCGCGAGCCGCCGTTCTTCTTCATGAAGCCGGCCGATGCGATCGTGCCGAACGGGGCCACGATCCCCTATCCCCAGATCACCAAAGACCTTCACCACGAGATCGAGATGGTGGTCGCCATCGGCAAGGGCGGCGCGGATATCGCGGTGGACAAGGCGCTCGAGCACGTCTTCGGTTACGGCGTCGGCCTCGACATGACCCGGCGCGACGTGCAGGGCGAAGCGAAGAAGATGGGCCGGCCGTGGGAGATGGGCAAGGCGTTCGACAATTCGGCGCCGTGCTCGGCGTTGAAGCCCGTGGCGATGGTGGGGCACCCGGCGAAGGGCGCCATCTGGTTACAGGTGAACGGCAAGACCACGCAGAAGGGCGATCTTTCGGAGCTCATCTGGAACATTCCCGAAACGATCGGGTATCTTTCGAAGCTGGTCACGCTGCGCGCCGGCGATGTGATCTATTCCGGCACGCCTGCCGGCGTCGGCCCGGTGAATCGCGGCGACCGGCTCGAAGGCCATGTCGACGGCGTCGGCGACCTGACGGTCACCTACGCCAGATAGCGCGTGTGCGCGGCCCGCGCGCGCAGCGACCGCTCGACACACCGGGTCTAGCGCTCGGTGCCTCATTCGACCAGGAGGATGCGATGCAGAAACGCAAGCTGGGCAGGAACGGTCCGGAAGTATCGGCGCTGGGCTTAGGCTGCATGGGCATGTCGATCAGCTACGGCGAGCGCAACGACCCGGAGTCGATTGCAACCATTCATCGCGCCATCGATCTCGGCGTCAACCTGATCGTCACCTCGGATGCCTACGGCGCCGGCGTCAACGAAGAGCTTGTCGGCAAGGCGCTCGCAGGCCGCCGCGACAAGGTGCTGATCGGCACCAAGTTCGGCAACGTCGGCCAGGGAGGCTCGGTACCCGAGGGCCTGAGCCCCGGCCATCCGCAGTACGCGGCCATGGCGTGTGACGCAAGCTTGAAACGCCTCGGCGTCGACGTGATCGATATCTATGGTCTGCACCGGGTGGATCCCAAGGTGCCGATCGAGGATACGGTCGGCGGCATGAAGCGCCTGGTCGAGCAAGGCAAGGTGCGTTATCTGCTACTGTCCGAGGCCGGCCCGCAAACCATCCGTCGCGCCCACAAGGTGCACCCGATTACGGCGATGGAAACCGAGTATTCACTCTGGTCGCGCGACGTCGAAAACGAGATCCTGCCGGCCTGCCGCGAGCTGGGCATCGGCTTCACACCCTACTCGCCGCTAGGGCGTGGCTTTCTCACGGCGACCATCAAGCATGTGGATGCGCTGATTCCGAAGGACCGGCGGCGCGAGCATCCGCGTTTCGATCCCGCCAACATCGCGAAGAACGTGAAGCTGCTGGAGCCGATCGAGAGCATCGCGCACGCGCATGGCTGCAAGCCGGCCCAGATTGCGCTCGCCTGGTTGCTGGCGCAGGGCGAGGACATCGTTCCGATCCCGGGCACCAAGCGGCGTACCTATCTGGAGGAGAACGTCGCCGCGGCCGAAGTGAAGCTCACCGCGACGGAGATCGAGCGCCTCGAGCAGGCATTCCCGGCCGGCGTGACCGCCGGTACGCGCTATCCCGAGAAGCAGCTGCAGGCGCTCGGCATCTGAGCGCGCTCCAGCGGGAATGAACACGGGCGGCCGGCTGTTAATGCCGATGCAGGCCGCGCGTTCCCGCAGGTGCTGCTGCCCGCCCAGCCGATGCCACTGATGCCACGGAGAGTTCGATGCGTCGCGCGCTCGCCGCTTTTACCTTCCTGCTCCTGTGTGCTTGCGCGCAGCTGCCGCCCAGCCCCGAGGATCTGCAAGCCAAGCGCTTCGAGACCTTGCCCGGCAAGGCGGTGATCTATATCGTGCGCCAGCCGATGGATTCGACCGAGTACGGTGCACTGCTGATGGATACGGGCGAACAGGTCACGCTCTTCCCGGGTACGTACTACCGCTGGGAGGTACCGGCCGGCACTCGCCGAATCAGCGGGCTGGGTCCCTGGAACGTGCTCTACGACCTGAACGTGGAGCCCGGCCGAATCTATTTTCTACGCTATACCGTGGCTGGAACACCGCGCATGGGTCCCATCCTTGCCGGGCTCGACCCGATCGGCGAACAGCAAGGGCGCAGGCTCGTGCAGCAGGCCGAGCTCGTTCGTTGAGCATTACTTCTGCAGGGCCTCTTCGAGGCTCTGCCCGACGCGCGCGCGCTCGGCCATCTCCAGCTGGAACTCGGGCGGGCCGTAGGCCGATACCGCCTGCTGCACGGTGTAGCGTCCGTTTTCCATGATCTGCTCCGAATAGAGCAGCAT
>JBOIEI010000832.1:0-5089 GCA_050741055.1 Burkholderiales bacterium
CGCACGGCGCGCTCAACAACATGGCCGCTGAAAACCGCGACTATGCATTGGCGATCGGGCGTGCGATCAAGGCAGTGGATCCCGGTATCATCTACGTCGCCAACTTCGGCTCCGAGATGGAGAAAGCCGGACGCGAGCTGGGTCTCAAGGTGGCGCGCGAGGGCTATTGCGACCGCCAGTACGACGACAAGGGCAATCTCGCTTCGCGCAAGATTCCCGGCACGGTCATCAAGGACCCGCAGGTCGCGGCGAAACAGGTGGTCGACATGGTGGTGAACGGCTTCATCGTTTCGCGCGACGGCAAGCGGCTCGAGGAACGCGTCGATACGCTGTGCGTGCACGGGGACGAGGCGACCGGCGTCGCGATCGCACGCGCGGCCCGTGAGGCGCTCGAAGCCGCCGGCGTGAAGATCGTGCGTCTGCCGGATATGAATCTCGGCTGAAGCCGCGTCGCAGCACCCGGTTGATTCAAGGCGTGGACCGAAAAACTCGCCAGGCGCAATTCGTACGTCGTGCTCGCGAGCAAGCGGGCCGCTCTGCTTATCTACCTTATTCGGGCTTTGCGCCCAACTCTCGGGCGAGCTTGGTCCATTTCGCACTCTCCGCCTTGATACGAGCCGCGAATTGTTCCGGGGTGTTGCCGACCGGTACCGCGCCGCCGCGAGCGAACCAGGATTTCGATTCCGGCGTCTGCAGGCTTTTGACGATTTCGGTATTCAGCAGCGAGATGATCGCTTGCGGCGTCCCCGCCGGAGCAAAAACTCCGTACCACTGCTCCGACTCGTAACCGGGCACTGTCTCGCCGATCGCCGGGAGCTCCGGTGCGATGGGGATGCGCTCGGCCGAAACCACGGCGATCAGGCGCACCTTGCCGGGCTTGGACAGGGGCAGCGCGTTGATCCAGCCGGTCATCATGAGTTGGCATTCACCACTGGCGACGGCAATGAGCCCCTGGGTGCTGCCTTTGTACGGCACGTGCGTGAGCTTGATGCCCGTCATGCTGGCAAGCAGCGCCACATTGAAATTGGTGATGGAAGTGTTGCCCGCGCTCGAGTAGTAGAGCTCTCCCGGCCTTGCCTTTGCGAGGTCGACCAGTTCCTTCACGTTGTGGACCGGCAACGACGGATGTATAAGCAAGACAGACGTGGTATTCGCGACCTGCGTGATGGGGGCAAGGTCTGTGACCGGATCAAACCCCAGCTTGGCGCCGTAGACTGCTGGATTGATGGTGATCGGCCCCACGGAGGCGAGCATGATGGTGTAACCGTCGGGCGCTGAACGCACGACCGCGCCCACGCCGATCTGCCCGCTCGCGCCGGCGCGCGTGTCGACGACGACCGACTGCCCGATGCCTTGGCGCAGGTTCTCGGCCACCATGCGGGCGACTGCGTCCCCGGTGCTGCCGGGCGGCAACGGCACGATCATGCGCAGCGGCTTGGTGGGATAACTCTGGGCGTGCGCAGCAACGCTCGCAAGTGCGAGCAGCGCACAAGCGAGAGTCAATCCCAGCATGCCATTCGTCCGATCCAGGAGCTCGAGCGACAATGTTCCCTCCGCGTCATGGCCATGAGAATTGCATGCCATAATAACCTCGACACAGGACAAAGAGGGGACCAGCCGTGGGCATGACGATGGTCGAAAAAATCCTGGCGCGCCATGCCGGTGTCGGCGCGGTGAAAGCAGGCGATATCGTCGTCTGCGATGTGGACATGGCCGTGCAGATCGACTTAAGCATCCTGGTCGACGCAACCCTGGCGCTTCCAAAGCGGGTTGCAAACCCGGATAAGGTCGCCGTGATCATGGACCACCGCGTTCCCGCGAGCACGATCGATGCCGCGGCCGCGCATCGCAAGGCGCGTGAGTTCGCGGCCAGATTGGGCGTCCAGCGCTTTTTCGACGTCGGCCGTTCCGGCATCTGCCACCAGGTGATCCAGGAAAGCGGACTGGCGCTGCCAGGACAGATCCTGGTCTGCTCCGACTCGCACACGATCGCCTCCGGCGTGCTGAACTGTGCCGCGCGCGGGCTGGGTCAGCTCGAGATCACTCAAATCATGTGCACCGGGAAGACCTGGTTTCGCGCTTCGCCTACCATCCTGTTTCGTCTCGAAGGCAGCAAGCCGGCCAATGTCTTCGGCAAGGACATCCTGCTGCATATCGCCGGGCGCTTTGGCAGCGTCGAAGGCCACAACGTCGAATTCTCCGGCCCTGGACTCGCGTCGTTGCCTCTCGATGATCGCAGCACGATCTGCACGATGTGCGCCGAGATCAGCGCGGACTTTGCGACCATGCCGGCCGACGCTGTGGTGCTCGAATATCTCGCAGCGCGCACGCAGTCGCCTTTCGAACCGGCCGTCGCGGATGCCGACGCGCACTATGCCGCCGTTCACGTCATCGATCTGAATGCGATTCGACCTACCCTGGCGCGGCCCGACTTCATTCCCAACAACACCCTGCCGCTGGAAGCGTTCGCCGAGCGCGTCAAGATCGATCAGGCATTCGTGGGCTCGTGCGCCAACGGCAAGCTCGAGGATCTGAAGACCATTGCCGCGGTATTGAAGGGACGGCGCATCGCACCGGGGGTGCGTCTTATCGTGACTCCGGCCTCGCAGAAGATCTATCTGGAGGCGCTGCGCGCCGGCTATATCGAAACGATCGTGGAAACCGGGGCCGTGGTGACCAACTCGACCTGCGGGGCATGCGCGGGCGGCCACATGGGGGTCGTGGGTCCGGGCGAAGTGTGCCTCACGTCGAGCACGCGCAACTTCCGCGGACGCATGGGCAGCCCCGAGGCGAAGGTCTACATGGCATCGTCGGCGACCGTTGCCGCCTCCGCGGTGCTCGGCTACATCGCCGATCCGACGCCTTTTCTCAACGAGGCGGGTATCGCATGAGCCAACACCGTCTTGTGCTGGAAGGGCGTGCCTGGGTATTCGCGGAGGCGAATCTCAACACCGATCTGATGATGCCCTCGCGCGGCCATCCGTTGCCGTTGCCCGAACGCGCCAAGCTGATCTTCGCCACCTACCGTCCGGGCTGGTCCGAGCAGGTACGTGCCGGTGACATCCTGGTCGCCGGCCGAAATTTCGGCGCGGGCTCCGCCCGGCCTGCCGCCGAAATCCTGCGCGTGCTCGGTATTCGGGCGCTGGTGGCGGAATCGATCAATGGGCTGTTCTTCAGGAACTGCGTCAATTACGCATTGCCTGCGATGGAATGCCCCGGGGTGCTCGATGCCGTCGACGAAGGCGACATCGTGCGGGTCGACGTGTCCGAAGGGGTGCTCGTCAACACCCGCACCGGCAGGTCCGTGCAGGGTTCAAAGATGCCGGCGCTGCTGCTCGACATCATCGATGCCGGCGGTACCTATGAGCAGTTGCGGCGCGACGGCTACCTGTGAACGGACGACGGCTTCGAGGAGCGCACATGCAAACCGATCTGGACCAGCCAGCCGCGCATGCGCCGCAAGCGAACGCGGCCGGCGATGCAACGCGCGAGCTCGGTCGATTCGTCGCGGAGCTGCGCTACGCCGATCTGCCTTCCGCCGTGCGCGAGCGCGCCAAGTTGGCGCTGCTCGATTGGGTGGGCTCCGCGCTCGCGGGTCTCGATTCCGATTCCGCGCGCCGGGCCGGAGCGCTAATCGAGGAGCTTGGCGGTATGAGCGAAGCGACCGTCGTCGGGCGCCCCGCGCGGGTGCCGGCGCTCCATGCCGCGCTCCTGAACGGCATACAGGCGGCCGTGTACGAGATCGACGACGTGCATCTCGACTGCCGCGTGCATCCGGGCTTGCCGGTCATTTCGGCTGCGTTTGCGCTCGCCGAACGCGAAGGCGCCGACGGGCCCCGGTTGATCGAGGCGATCGTCGCGGGCTACGAGGTGCTCGTGCGAATGACGATCGCCCTCGGCGTGCCGCACAACAACTGGTGGCACTCGACCGGCACCGCAGGAGCGGTCGGTGCGGCAGCGGCCGCTGCCAAAGTGCTCGGGCTTTCGGCCGAGCAATGCACGGGTGCGCTCGGACTCGGCGCAACACAGGGCGCTGGACTCATCGACGGTACCGAAGGAAGCGCGCTCGGTGCGAAGCATTTCCATGGCGGCAAAGCCGCGCAGAACGGAATCTGGTCGGCGCTGCTCGCGCGCCGCGAGTACTTCGGCAGCTGCACCGCGCTCGAAGGGGAGTGGGGATTTTTGCGCGCATTCGCGAAGGGCACCGATCGGGACCGGCCCGCGCTGCTCGATCGACTCGGCGACGAGTGGTACATCCTGCGCACGATCTCGAAGCCTTTTGCATGCTGCCTCAGCTCGCACGCTGCGATACACGCGCTGCTCGACCTCGTCGCGACGCATCGACTGAAGCCGGAGCAGGTCGCGGCGGTGGAGGCATACATCAATCCGGCGTCGTACTACATGATCAGGAACCCGGATCCGCGCGATGAGCTGCAGGCGAAATTCAGCTTGCCGTTCTGCCTTGCGACGGCGCTGGTCAACCACGACGTGAGCTATCGCACTTTCGATGAAACGACGCTGTGGGATGTGAAAGTGCGCGAGGTGATGAAACGCGTCTCGCTCGAGGCGAGAAATGAAATCGGACGCATCGAGACGCTCGTGCGCGTGCGCATGCATGGCGGCGCGGTGCTGGAACAAATGGCCAAACGCGCGAGCTTGAACGCGGAGCAAATGGTCTCGAGATTCAGGGATGTGGTGAACGACGTGGTCGGTCCATCGCGTGCTGAAGAGATCATCCGCGCGATCAACGGGCTCGATGCGCAAACGGACGTGCGCGCGATCGGTGCGCTGCTTGCGGCGGCGTAGCGTCGCTGCGCCGTAGAAACGGCTCTCGGCGAATTGGCGCCGATGCGCCTGGCCCGGGAATGTCCGAGGAAGACGAAGATATTCCGTCAGGTCGGCGGCGCATTGACGCGCGCGTGCTGTCCAAAAACTCGAACGACTAGTACGGTAGACTTCCGGCATGGGTTCCGTGTCGCCGCTGCTGGCATTTCTGCTGATGACGTTTTCAGATTGAGCGCATCGGCGCCAGCTGATCGTCATCGAGTTCCTTCAAGCCGAGAACCGGATGTTGAAGGAACGGCTGCGT